>NZ_JBEXTV010000038.1:0-81458 GCF_040628835.1 Streptomyces sp. NPDC006134
TCAGCAGCCAGCAGCAGTAGTTTTCCGACGAGTACGAGGACGAGGACGGACGTGCCTACCGGCAAGGTCAAGTGGTTCACGTGCACGACCACGGACCGCACCCCCCGGTGTACCGCAGGAACGCGATGTCGCCGCAGAACGCGTGCCGCAGCTTGTCGTCGCCCAGAACGTGATCGCCCGCCACCACGACCACCGTCCGTCCGTACAGTTCGCTGAGCCGGGGCAGCCTGGCGACGAGCACCTCGGCCGTGCCGTGGGCGGCGGCATCCGGGCGTTCGCGAGGTCTCACGCCTCCGTACGACCGTCGGTCCGCCGGTACAGCGTCCCGTCGCTCCAGATCCGGGAGACCCGGCCCCACCGCGCGGCGGACGCGACGTCGGGGAAGAAGCCGTGCCCGTTGAGGTTGGCGCTGGTGTTGCACAGCACAGGGATGCCGCTGAACCGGTGATAGGCGGACAGCACGGTGAAGAGCACGTCGTCGCCCCGGCCGACCGTCTGGAGCCAGGCGGTCCCGTCGAGGTGGACGACCGCGGGGATCCGCTCCTCCCAGTCCGGCCGTACCTCGTGGTCGAAGAGCATGTGCGGGTCCGGCGTGCCGGGCGAGAAGACCTTCGGGGCCTCCTCCTCCAGGCAGATGGGCGCGACGGGCCGGTAGGGCTCACGGTCCTTGATGCGGTTCACCGAGTGGACCGGGGCCAGGGTGTGGGCCAAGCTCCACCGCCTGGTCCTGGACGAACTCGGTGCCCGGGGTGAGCTGGACTGGTCGCGGTGCGCAATCGACTCCGTCAGCGTCCGGGCCCTCAAAGGGGGCAGCTGACGGGACCGAATCCGACCGACCGCGGCAAGAAGGGATCGAAAATCCACCTCATCGTCGACCGCCAGGGCCTGCCCCTGTCGATCGGCATCTCCGCCGCCAATCTCCACGACAGCCAGGCCCTCATCCCACTGGTCCGCGGCATCCCGCCCATCCGATCACGTCGCGGTCCACGGCGCAGGCGGCCCGGCAAACTGCACGGCGACAAGGGCTACGGCTACCGTCACCTGCGGCAATCGCTCACTTCCCGCGGCATCCGGCACCGCCTTGCCCGCAAGGGCATCGAGTCCTCCCGGTACCTGGGCAGGCACCGCTGGGTGGTGGAGCGGACCGTGTCCTGGCTGTCTGGCTGCCGCCGCCTGCACCGTCGCTACGAGTGCAGGCCGGAACACTTCCTCGCCTTCACCGCCATCGCGGCAACCCTCATATGTCACCGCCGCCTGGCCAAGTGAAATGACGTCTAAACCGCGTGAGTCGCGTGCGAGCTGGGCATAACTGGGTCCCTCGGCGGCGGTTGAGTTTGCTGTGAAGAAAAACAACAGTCTCGTCAAGGGCCCTGACGACCTTGTCTATACTCTCGTCAAGGGCCCTGACGACCTTGTCTACACCGCCCGTCCGCCGCTGTCGAGTGCCCCCCTGAAATAGCTCGCCGGCCTGGTGCACGGCCACCTGATGAAGAGCGGCTCGCGGTGGCGGATTTCCGTGCCGTCCGGGCTGCCCCGGGGTACGGTCAGGTCGTCTGGACGGAAGGTGACGTCACGGCGTCACGATCGCGAAGTCCGGGTCGGGGGTGGTGAGGTAGCCGAGGAGCTCGGGCAGTTTGGCGGCGTCGCCGGTTACCGTCACGCCGGGGCGGTCGGCCAGGTCGGCGGGGGCGAGGCTGCCGAGCAGGACGGCCCGCAGGGTGGCCTCGTCGAGGGCGATCTCGACATCCGGGTCGCCCACGGCCGGGCCGGTTCCGGTGACGTGGGTGAGGACGCCGTTGCGCAGGCGCAGGGTGACGGGGTCCTGGTGGTGGATGTTCCAGCGTACGCAGATGTCGGCGTCCCAGGCGCGCGGGCCGTCCACGCGGATGGCGAGAGCGTCGAAGAGCTGGTCCAGGGTCAGTGCGGCCAGCACGTCCGGTGAGGCGGTGGTGGTGGGGGTGCCCACCGGGCCGTTGCGCAGCTCCCAGGCTCCCATGAGGTAGAAGTTGCGCCAGGTTCCGTTCTCGCTGCCGTAGCCGAGCTGTTCCAGGGCGTCGGCCTGGAGTTCCCGGGCCTCGGTATTGTCCGGTTCGGCGAACACCACGTGGTTGACGACCGTCGCCACCCAGCGGAAGTCGCCGTCCGCGAAAGACTGCCTGGCCTGGCTCAGCACCCGGTCGGCGCCGCCCATGAAGGTCACGTACCTGCGGGCAGCTTCGACCGGCGGGTGCTCCCACAGGTGGGCCGGGTTGCCGTCGAACCAGCCCAGGTAGCGCTGGTAGATCGCCTTGACGTTGTGGCTCACGGAGCCGTAGTAGCCGTGGGTGTGCCAGGCCCGCTCCAGGGCCGGTGGCATCTGCGCCTGCAGCTGCTCGGCGATCTCGGGCCCGGTGTGGCCCTGGTTGAGCATCCGCAGCGTCTGGTCGTGCAGGTACGCGTACAGGTCCCGTTGCTCGGTCAGGAAGCGCAGCACGCGCTCGCGGCCCCAGGTGGGCCAGTGGTGCGAGGCGAAGGCCACGTCGCACGTGTCGGCGAACAGGCTGATCGCCTCGGTGAGGTAGTGCGCCCATACCCGTGGGTCGCGGACCTCGGCGCCGCGCAGGGTCAGCAGGTTGTGGAGGTTGTGGGTGGCGTTCTCCGCCATGCACAGCGCCGAGTGGTCGGGGAAGTGGATGTTCAGCTCCGCAGGAGCCTCGGTGCCCGGTGTCATCTGGAAGACCATGCGGATGCCGTCGACGGTCTCGGTCTGCCCGGTGCGGGTGATGTCCTTGGTCGGAGGAACGAGGCCGGCGGCGCCCGTCGACGTCGTCTGGCCGAGGCCCGTGCCGACCTGGCCGCGTTCGCCCTTGGGCAGCGCGGCGCCGTACATGTACGCGGCGCGGCGGCCCATCGCGGTGCCCGCGTAGACGTTCTCGCTGACAGCGTGCTCCAGGAAGCCGCTGGGTGCCAGGACCGGGAGGCCGCGCTGCAGGTCCTCGTCACTGACCACGCCTCGCGCGCCGCCGAAGTGGTCGATGTGGCTGTGTGTGTACAGCAGGCCCGTCACCGGACGGTCGCCGCGGTGCGCGCGGTACAGGGCGAGGGCTGCTGCGGCGGTCTCTGCCGAGATGAGCGGGTCGATCACCAGTACCCCGCGCTCGCCCTCGACCACCGTCATGTTTGACAGGTCGAAGCCGCGCACTTGGTAGATCCCCTCGGTCACCTCGAACAGGCCGTGGTCGGCGCACAGCCGGCTCTGCCGCCACAGGCTCGGATTGACCGAGTCGGGACACTCCCCGCCGAGGAAGCTGTACGCGCCGAGGTCCCATACCGTGCGCCCGTCCGCGTCCCTGACGAGGTTGTCCGAGGCCGCGCCGAGGAATCCGCGGCGCGCGTCCTCGAAGTCCTGCGTGTCGTCGAACGGCCAGTGGGAGGCCAGCTGCTGGTTGGCCCTGGCGATGGCCGGGTGAGCGGATCGGGGCTCGGTGTGCTGCGGCATCGCAGTCTCCTTCGACGACGGACAACGGACGTCAGCCCGGTCACTGGGGACAGTGCCGGGTCCAGCCTCACCCCGAGGCGTACGGTGCACGAGCGGGCCTGGTCCGTTGGGGTCTCAAGGACCCGGGAGACACGCTTCGCCCATCCGAACCTTCCCCGGTGGCGGGCGCGAGGGGGCGCACCGAATGTGGGAAGCGTTCTGTCCGGTGGTGACGGCCGATGGAAGAGGACGGCGTGAATGGGCGATGCGATCGGGCAGATGCTGGTGTCCGCGGTGGGCATCGCGATCAGCCCGCTGCCGCTCGTCGCGGTCATCCTGATGCTGGCCACGCCGCGGGGCCGGGCGAACGGCGTGGCGTTCACGGCCGGGTGGGTGGTGGCGCTCTCGGCGCTGGTGGCCGTGGTGCTGCTGATCGGTGCGGGAGGGGACGCCTCCCGGGGCACGGGCGGGCCGGGGCGGTGGACGTACTGGCTCAGGCTGGCGCTGGGGGTGGTGTTTTTGGTGCTGGCGGTCGGGCAGTGGCGCGGCCGTCCGCAGGAGGGCCAGGAGGCGCGGCTTCCGGAGTGGATGCGGGCCGTCGACCGTTTCTCCCCGAGGAAGGCGACCGGACTCGGCGCGGCTCTGGCGGTCGCCAACCCCAAGAACCTGGTGCTGGGGATCGGCGGCGCGGTGTCCATCGCCGCCTCCAACGCAGGAGCCGGGGGCAGGGCCGTCACGGCAGTCCTCATGGTGCTGATCGGCTCGCTGTGCACACTGCTGCCACTCGGCACGTATCTCGCCGGTGGTGACCGCGCCGAGGCTGTGCTGAGGGACTGGCGGGCCTGGCTCAAGCAGCACAACGCGGTGATCATGACGACCGTGCTGGCCGTCCTCGGAGCCAAGTACGTCGGTGACGCCATCAGCGGGTTGTCCTGATGAGCGGCTGTGCGCGAAAGGCGCCGTCCCGCAGGGACGGGGGTGGGCGCTGATGTCGCAGCCCGAGGAGCAGGGTGACGAGGGCGGTTCCCGTCCGGTTCAGTGGTGGAAGCGGGGAAAGGAGCCCGACTACCGGGCGACAATGGCCAACGAGCGTACCCTGCTGGCCTGGTCGCGTACGGCGCTGGCCCTGCTGGCCGCCGCGTTCGCGGTCGTCAAGCTCACCGACGTCACGCCACGGGGACTCCGTCTGGCCCTGGGCAGCTACCTCGTGGCGCTGGCCAGCGGTGTCGCGGTGGCCGGTTACGTGCAGTGGCGCTCGCGCCAGGTACGGATGCGCGAAGGCCGCCCGCTGGGCCGGGCGGTGGGGCCCGCCCTGCTGATGGGCGCGCTGCTGGTGCTCGCCGGTTTCGTCGTCGCGGTCATCGTCAGGGCGTCGTGAGCGCCGCGTCCCCTTTGCGGTCGATGCTCGGCATGAGCGGAGGGAGTGTGCGCGGTGACGCGCCGGGAGCTGCGACGGCGTGGGCGCTGATCGTGCCGGAGTGCGTGGCGTACGCGCAGATCGCCGGTGTGCCGCCGCAGAACGCCTTCTACGCCGCTCCCGTCGCCCTGGTCGCCTACGTCCTGGTGGGCCGCTCCCGGTTCCTGATCATCGGCGCGACCTCGGCGGCGGTGGTGCTCTCCGGCGCGACCGTCGCGGACATCAGCTCCGACCCGAAGCAGGTGGTGGGCCTGTCCGCGGCCCTTGCCGTGATCGCCGGCGGCGTGCTGCTCGCCGCCGGCCTCGCACGGCTGGGGTTCATCACGAACTTCCTGGCCGAACCCGCACCGGTCACCGTCGTGCTGGATCTGGGCTCCACCTACCGGCTCGGCGTGCCCGTCCTGGACGTCCTCGACGAACTGCGCGACGCCCTCGACCGCCGCCGGTGCACCCTGCACCTGGCCGTCCTGTGCGCGACGGCCCGCCGCGGCTTCGCCCGCCACCCGCTCGCCGACCGGCTCGGCCCCGCAGCCGTCCACGCCAGCGTCGCCAACGCCGTGGCCGACGTCTCCCGTCCCCGGCAACGGAAGGAGTGAGCCACATGCCCGGCACACCGTTGCGCCGCAGGAGACAGCGCACCTACATCTCGCCCCGCGCGACATGGCCCAACCGCGGCCTCGCGGTGGCCCTCATCGCCGCCGCCGTACTCCTCGGCTACTGGCTGCCGCACCTCGAACGCCACCACCCCGTCGGTGGGCTCTCCTACGACGCGGCCGCCGCGCAAGCCACCCTGGGGGCGATCGCGTCAGGCATCATCGCGCTCACCGGCTTCGTCCTGACCGCGGTCACGCTGGTCATCCAGTCCGTGCAGAACGCCTCGCCCCGGCTCGCCGGGCTCCTCGGCTTCTTCGAGCACGCCCTCGTCCTGTTCGGCGCGCTGACCGGAACCGCCGTCTACGCTCTGGTCGTCCTCGCCCAGGTCCGGCAGAGCCACGTCCCGCGCCTGTCGGTCACACTGGCCATCGTCTTCGTCGTGCTGTCCACCGGAGTGACCCTGCGCGCCCTGGCCGCGCTGCGCGAGGTGATCACCGGCGGCGGCCTCGCCCGCGCGGTCGGCCTGCGCCTCCACTCGGTGCTGGACGGCACCTGGCAGCCCCAGGCGCCGCCCCTGCCCGAGCGCGGGCGCACCGACCCCGCCACGCTCACCGCCCACCGCAGCGGCGTCGTCCAGCACGTCGACGGCCCCGCCATCGCGGACGTCGCCGCCCGGCACGACGTGTGCGTCACCTGCCTGACCGCCGTCGGCAGCTTCGTCGAACCCGGCACCCCCCTCCTCCGCGTCACCCCGCGGCCGGTCCCCGCCGACGCCGCGCGCCACCTCATCCGCGCCGTACGCCTCGGCCCCACCCGGCACATCGACCACGACCCGGCCTACGGCCTGCGGCTGCTCGTCGACGTCGCGATCCGCGCCCTGTCGCCCGCCGTCAACGACCCCACCACCGCCGTCCAGTCCCTCGACCAGATCGAGGCTGTCCTGTTGCGCCTCGCACACCGCCCTCTGGGCACCACCACGATCCACGACCGCCAGGGAAACCCCCGCCTCACCCTGCCGCGCCCCGGCTGGGAGGAGATCCTCGACCTCGCGCTGTCCGAGATCCTCCACTACGGCTCGGACTCCCTCCAGGTCATCCGGCGCCTGCGCGCGCTGCTCGACAACGTCGCCGAGTCCGCCCCGCCCGCACGTGCCGCCGTCCTCACCGGCTACCGCACCATGCTGGACCGCTCCGCGCGAGCGCTGCCCGACCCGCCCCTGGCCGCCACCGCGGCCGTCCCCGACCCTCAGGGCCTCGGCGGCCCCGCCCCGGGCGAAGGGACGGGGGACTGACTCCCGCCGCGCAAGGCGCGTCGCACCACGGCACCGCCGGGGCCGTTGGAGGGGTCGCGCAGAGGGCGGCGGGTGTGGCGGGCGGGGCGATCAGCCGCCGCTCGGTAACGTCACGCCTCCGGTACGGGCACGTGCCCGTCGCACCACCCGCGTCCGCCGCCCCAGGAGCACCGCCATCGCCGAGTCCGCCCGTCCGCCCGCCGAACCGGGGCGCCCCGCGCCGCAGTCCCCACAGCAGGACGATTCCCTCTCCGAGACGCTGCGCCGGCCGGGTTACCTCAAGGCTCTGGTGCTCTGCGGGATCATCGGCATCCCCGTGTCTCTGCTGGCGTTCTTCTTCCTGGCCGGGCTGCACGAGCTGGAGCGCCTGATCTGGGTGACCTGGCCGCACGACGCCGGGTGGGCCGACCCGCCGTGGTGGTGGCCGCTGCCCATGGCGGTGGTGCCGGCGGTGGGCGTGACGCTCGTCGCGCGGTATCTGCCCGGACAGGGCGGGCACGTGCCAGCCGCCGGGCTGCAGCTGGGCGGAGCGTCCAAGGCCGCCGTGCCCGGCGTCGTACTGGCAGCCGCCTGCGCCCTGCCGTGGGGCGTGGTGCTCGGCCCCGAGGCGCCGCTGATCGCCCTCGGCGGCGGACTCGCCCTGCTCTTCCGCGACCTGGCCCGCGCTCCGGCCACCAAGGCGAGCAACACGCTCATGGCCGCCGCCGGTTCGTCCGCGGCCATCTCGGCGATCTTCGGCAACCCGCTCGTCGGCGCGGTCCTGCTCATGGAGGCGGCCGGAGTCGGCGGCCCGCAACTGTTCGCCGTACTGCTGCCCGCCCTGCTGGCGAGCGGCATCGGCGCCATCGTCTTCACCGGCTTCGGCCGCTGGACCGGACTGCACACCGGCAGCCTCTCCCTCCATCTGCCCGAGCCCCCGCAACTGGACATCGGCGACGTGGCCTGGTCGGTACTGATCGCCGCAGCACTCGCCGTCGCGATGCACGCCACCATCGCGCTCGGCCGACGTACCGCGACGATGGCGACGCCCCTCCCCTGGCCCGTGATCGCGCTGTGCACCGCGGCCATGGCCGGATGCGTCACGCTCTACGCCGCGGCCACCGGACGCTCCCCCGCCGAGGCCGCGCTGTCCGGGCAGTCGGCCCTGGCCGGACTCGCCGAGGACCCGCACGCCTGGCCGGCCGGCGCGCTGATCGCGGTGCTGGCCTTCAAGGGCGCGGCCTATGCGGTGAGCCTGGGCAGCCTGCGCGGCGGCCCCATCTTCCCCGCCCTCTTCCTCGGCGGCGCCGCGGGCGTCCTGCTCGCGCCGCTCCCCGGCTACGGCGTGGTCCCGGCGATGGCCGCCGGCATGGCCGCGGCGTCCTGCGCGGCACTGCGCCTGCCCGTCAGCTCCGTCGTCCTGGTCGCCCTGCTGGTCGGGCACACCGACGCCCTCCCCGTCATCATCCTCGCCGCCGTCGTATCCCTCGTCACCACCGAACTGCTGCCGCCGGCCCCACGGCCCGGACGCACCTCCGCCCCGACCGCCGCACAGTGACACGGAACGTGCAACAGCCGAACGTGATCCGCCCGGCATCTACGACACCAATGGCATGGGCGCCATGTTCTTCGCCGTTGCGCTGAAGGACAGGGGAGTCCCCGTCCCCGAGATCTCGAAGAAGCCGGCCATCAAGACCGGGAAGAGCGCGGGCAAGTCCCCGTCGGTCACCTCGCTCTACCGGGCCCTCGCGGAAGCCGAGGCCACCGCGGCCGACGACAGCCTGCCCCTGCGGCCCAAGCACGCACGCATTCACCGGCCCGAGGGCCCGCTCCCCCCGAGGAGATCGACCTCCGCGAACGGCTCCAGACCCAGCCTCACCCGAACACCGAGCTGCGGTAAGACCGGTCCGGCACGGAGAGCCCCGGCTGCGGATCAGACCGGCCTTCGGTTCAGATCCCCTCCAGGGCAGTGCCGCAGCAGCGACTGGCGGTCGAACTCGCCGGGCTTGATGTAATCGGCCATATACGGCGCCAACGACCGCACGTCGTCCGTGATGGCAG
Organism: Streptomyces sp. NPDC006134; assembly: GCF_040628835.1. NCBI lineage: Bacteria > Bacillati > Actinomycetota > Actinomycetes > Kitasatosporales > Streptomycetaceae > Streptomyces > Streptomyces sp. NPDC006134. The sequence continues at coordinate 8,800 of NZ_JBEXTV010000038.1, forward strand.
CCGGATGGTTGGCCAACTCGTCGTTCGGATACAGCGCCGCCAGCGTACGAGCGGCCAGGTCCACGGCGCGGGCACGGATTTCCTGATCTTCATTCACAGCCCGGGCCCTACCCAGACGGGGACACCCTCCACCGGCTTGCGAGCTCGTGCACGGTAGGCGGTGGGGCGTCGAGCTTCTGATCGTCGATCATGGTCGTGTGGTGGGGAACGCGTCTCGTGCAGCGATCATCAGCGACCGGAGGATCACGGGCCTGTCGGCCGGCGTGATCGCTGAACTCGTCGCAGGGCTGGGACCGTTGTGGTTTGCCGGCCGGCAGCCGGGCGCAAGGACCGGGACAGGTTCATCTCCGGCAAGAACAAGCAGGACGCGGTCAAGAACCATGGTCGTCACGGACGGGGCCGGCCGCGTGCTCTTCTGCAGCCCGACCAAGCCCGGCAGCTGCGCGGACATCACCCACGCCCGCCGGTCGGGGCTGGTCAAGCTCCTGGCCGACGGGCCCGCGGTGGAGATCCTCACCGATGCCGGCTACCGGGGCCTGGGCGCCCGGACCGGCGGCCGGGTGGTCACCCCACCGCACCGCACCGCAAGTTCAAGAAGAACGCCCCGGACTGGTACGAGGGGGTATACGGACGACAGCGCAAAGCTCACTCCTCGAGGCGGACCCGGGTCGAACACGGCATCGCCCATCTGAAGGGCTGGCGGGCCCTGGCCCGCCACCTCGGCCGCCGCGAGCACATCAGCGACACCGTCCAGGCCGTCGCCGGCCTGCTGTCCCACCAACAGATCGCGGACCTGACATCGGAACGGCAGATGTGACCACCAAGTCCCGCCGACATCCTCGACGCCTTCCTGCCTACCGTGCACGAGCTCGTCAGGCCGGGTCCTGCTCCTCGATCGCGGCCGGGCGCAGTTGTGCGGCGCGGATGCGCTCGACGTCGAGCTTGACTCCGCGGTCGAAGCGGTAGATGCCGTTCTGTTCCTGGAAGACGTCGGTCAACTGCGTGTAGCAGTAGCCGAACATGTCGCGGTCCGACAGGAGTACTTCGGTGAGACCGGCGAACCGTTCGTGGAACTCCTCCTCGTTGCGGACGCGCTCGCCGTAGCCCCAGGAGACGGTGCGGTCCTCGCCGGACCGGTCGGCGGCCGCCTCGGGGTCCCACCAGATGCCGCCGAACTCGCTGACGAAGTAAGGCTGGCCGCGGTAGGGCTGGGAGTAGGGGGCGCCGTTCTCGTAGGCGTTGACGAAGGGGGCGCCCTTGGCGAGGCCGGACATCAGCTGCCGGAAGGCGACCGGGTCCTGCTCGTAGTTGTGGGCGTCGTAGATATCGGTCTCGGGAACCCGGTGGGCGTAGCCGGAGGCATCGATGACCGGCCGGGTGGTGTCCATGGCCTTGGTGGCCAGGAACATCGCGCGGGTCACGTCGTCGAGCGTGGTGATGCGGTCGTGGAGCTTCTGGTACGTCTCGTTGAGCGGGCACCAGCCGATGATCGAGGGGTGTGAGTAGTCGCGTTCCAGGGCCTCCAGCCACTGGGCGACGTAGGAGGCGTCGGGCTGCTGGTTGTTCCCCGAGGAGCCGCCCGTCTCGCAGCCCCAGTCGCCGAACTCGCCCCAGACCAGGTAGCCGAGGCGGTCGGCGTGGTAGAGGAAGCGCTCCTCGAAGACCTTCTGGTGCAGCCGGGCTCCGTTGAAGCCGGCCGCCATGGCCAGCTCTATGTCCCGCACCAGCGCCTCGTCGGTCGGGGCGGTCATCAGTCCGTCCGGGTACCAGCCCTGGTCGAGGACGAGGCGCTGGAAGACCGGGCGCCCGTTGAGGAGGACGGCCTTGCCGCGCAGACCGACGGCGCGCAGGCCGGCGTAGCTCTCGGCGCTGTCCACTACCTGCCCGGCGTCGTCGATCAGTTCGAGGCGCAGGTCGTAGAGGTGCGGGTCCTCGGGGCTCCACTCGCGGCGCCGGTCATCCGGCACCGGCAGGTGCAGGCGCGGGGCGAGGTCCAGGTCGGCGCGTGCCTCGGCGCGGCTGACCTCGCCGTCGGCGTCGCCGAGGACGGCACGTACCCGGTGTCCGGGTCGGTTGCCGGACAGGGACAGCTCCAGGTGGAAGGCGGAGCCGGCCAGGTCGGGGGTGATGCGGGGGCGGCGCAAGTGCAGATCGGGGACGGGCTCCAGCCAGACGGTCTGCCAGATGCCGGTGACCCGGGTGTAGTTGCAGTCGTGGTTGGCGTACTGGACGGCCTGCTTGCCGCGGGCCTGCGGGCCGGACTTGGGGTCGCGGGCGCGGACGGTGATGACGACCTCCTCCCCCGCCCCGGCGATGTCGCCGAGGTCGGCGGTGAAGGGGGTGAAGCCGCCGCGGTGCCGGGCGACCTCCTTGCCGTCGGCCCACACGGTGGTGTCATGGTCGACGGCGCCGAAGTGCAGCAGCACCCGGCGTCCGGCCCAGGCCGCGGGCAGGGTGAGGGTACGCCGGTACCAGACGGCCTCCAGGAAGTCGGTGTCCCCGATGCCGGACAGCTCGGACTCGGGCGGGAAGGGCACGAGGATCTCGCCGCTCAGTTCGCGGTCGAGCAGGCCGCGTTCGAGCCCGCTGTCGCCTCGGTCGGTCTCGAACTGCCAGGCGCCGTTCAGGTTGAGCCAGTCGCGGCGCACGAACTGCGGTCGCGGGTACTCCGGGCGCGGTACGGAGTGAGTGGGCACACATGCTCCAGTCGGTCGGTGGGCCGACGCGGGAACGCCGGACCCGTGGGTACAGCCGGGGTGAGGGTCAGGAGCCGCCGAGGCCGGTGGTGGCCACGGAGGCGACGATGCGACGCTGGAAGAGGAGGAAGACCACGATCAGCGGCAGCGCCGCGAGCAGGGCGGAGGCCATGGACTGCGCGTACTGGATGCCGTAGGCGTCCTTGACGGTGGCCAGGCCCACCGGGAGGGTCATCAGGTCGGGGTCGTTGGTGACGATGAAGGGCCACATGAAGTTGTTCCACGCGCCGATGAAGACGAAGATCGCCACGGCCGCCACGATCGGCCGCGACAGCGGCAGCACGATCGACCGGAAGACCCGGAACTCGGAGGCTCCGTCGATCCGGGCCGCCTCCTCCAGCTCCTTGGGGATGCCGTCGAAGAACCGCTTGAGGATGAACACCATCATCGGCGCGACGACCTGGGGCAGGATGACCGCCGCATAGGTGTCGACCATGTTGAAGAGGGTCATCTGGTCGAACAGCGGCACGACGAGCAGCTGCGGCGGGACCATGATGGCGGCGACGGTGACGCCGAGCAGCGCCCGTCGGCCGCGGAAGGTGCCGCGCGAGAAGCCGTACGCAGCGAGGGTGGAGACCACGACGGTGATCAGTGTGACCAGGCCTGCGATCAGGAAGCTGTTGAAGGCCCAGACGGTGACGTTCCCGCGCTCCAGGATCTGCTGGTAGGCCTCCAAGGTGAAGGCGCCCTTGAACGGGGACAGCCCGGTGGTGTTGATGTCCTCCTCGCTCTGCACCGAGGTGACGACCGCCCACACGAACGGCACCGCCCAGACGACGGCGAGGACGACGAGCACCGTCCCGGCCAGGACGTGGGGCAGCCGGCCGTGGCCGAGGAGCAAGGGGGAGCCGGATGCTTCGCGGGGTGGACGGCGTCGTGCGGGGACGGTGGTGGCGGTTGCGGACACGGTCAGTCCTCCCGGCGGAAAAGGCGGAACTGCACGAGCGAGACGAGGACGATCAGGGCGAAGAAGAGGTACGAGATGGCGGAGGCGTAGCCGAGGCGGTAGCCGGTGAAGCCCACGTCGTACACGTACTCGAGGACGGGGCGGGTGGAGCCGTTGGGGCCGCCCTTGGTGAGGATGTAGATCTGGTCGAAGACCTTGAGGGAGGCCAGGACCTGGAGCATCGCCACCAACCCGGTCGTCCTGCGCAGTTGCGGCAGGGTGATGGACCACAGGCGCCGCCAGGCGCCGGCGCCGTCGAGTGCCGCCGCCTCGTCGAAGGTCGTGGGCAGGGCCTGGAGAGCCGCGAGGTAGAGCAGGAAGTTGAAGCCGACCGTCCACCACACGGTGAGGGCGGCGACGGACCACATCGCGACGGACTCGTCGGAGAGCCAGCCGACCGGCTCCATGCCGAGGGTGTCGAGAAGCTGGTTGCCCAGGCCCAGTTCCGGCTGATAGAGCCAGGCCCAGACCATGGTCACCACGGTCACCGGCAGCAGGTAGGGCGCGAAGAAGGCCAGTCGCCACGCCCACTGCCCGGCGAGACCGCTGTGTACCAGCAGGGCCATCACCAGCGCGAGCAGCACCAGCGGCACGGAGGAGATGACGGTGAAGAAGACGGTGTTGCCGAGGCTGCCCCACACGTCGGGGTCGCCGAGTGCCTCGGTGTAGTTGTCGAAGCCGACGAAGCGGGTGTCGCGCAGGGCGAGCGAGCTGTCGGTGAAGCTCATCCAGAGCCCCTGCACGATCGGCCACACCATGAAGAGGCCGAAGACGAGCAGGAACGGCAGGACGAACACGAGCCCGTTGCCGGTCCGTATCCGGCGCAGGACGGTGCCGCGGCCGCCCGCCGGGACAGCGGACGCGTGGGTCTGCTTCTCGGCGCCGAGAGGTGCGGTGGTGGTCACGTCGGTCACTCCTTCTGCTGGTCAGGCCACCGGGTTGGGCTGCCGCAGCAGCGTGTCCGCCTCGCGGACCATCTGGCGCACCGCCTTCTCGGCGGAGGTGTTGCCCAGCAGCGCCGACTGGAGGGGCTGGCACATCCGGTTCTGGAAGTTCGAACCGGCGCCCGCGAACCAGGTGGGCGGGTCGAGCACCGCCACCTTCGCGGCGTCGGCGTAGGAGGACTGCGGGTCGAGGGCGGCGTACCCGGGGTCCGCGAGGACGGGCTGGTACGCGGGGATGTGACCGGCGCTCGCCCAGGTGAGGCTCTGCTTGAGTATCTCGGCGACGTACCGGTGGGCCTCGCGGCGCCGGGCCGGGTCGGGGTCGTCCTGGTGCGGGAGGACGAAGCTGTGGCTGTCGGTGTAGACGGCCGGCTTGTCGAAGACCTGGGGGAAGGGCGCGGCGCCCAGCGGGATGCCGGACTTCTGCAGCGTCGGCAGCTCCCACTCCCCCAGCATGGCCATGCCGCCGCGGCCGCTCGTGAAGGCGGCCAGTGCGCCGTTGTAGTCCAGGTGGTTAGGGTTGGTCCGGCCGTCGAAGAGCTGTTTCATGAGTGTGACGACGCGTACGGCGGCGTCGACGTCGATCTCGGGCGGACCACCGTCCGGCAGGGTGAACTCGGCGCCGGTCTGCGCGTACAGGCCGGCGAACAGACGCCAGTTCTGCGCGGTGTCGGTGACGTGGCCGAACAGGATGCCCGACTCCCCCGTCGCCTCGGCGAGTGCCTTGCCGGCGTCCAGCAGTGCCTCCGGTGAGCCCATCGGGGCCAGTTCGCCCGAGGAGTCCAGGAGACCGGCGGCGTCCGCGGCCTCCTTGTCGTAGAAGACGATGAAGGGGTGCACGTCGAGCGGGATCGCGTAGACCGTGCCGTCGTGCTGCGTCCGGCCCCAGACGGCGGGCGTGAAATCCTTGCTGGTGACGCCGGACTCGGCGAGCAGGTCCAGGTCGAAGGGGTCCACCAGGCCGCCGGGCGCGTAGCCCGCCAGCCGGGACAGGTGCATGGCGGCCACGTCGGAGGCCCGGCCGCCGGCCGCGGACATGGCGAGTTTGGTGTAGTACGACGGTCCCCAGTCGAGGATCGTGCGGTCCGTCTCGAAGCCCTCGGCGCCCCCTGCGCCCTTGGACACGGCCTCGATCATCTCGTCCATCAGCATGCCGTCGCCGCCCTGGAACAGGTCCCAGACGCTCAGCGAGGAGGCGCCGGATGCGGAGGCCGGTGAGGCGCAGCCGGACAGCGGGCCGGCGGCGAGCAGCGTTCCCGCCGCGGCCATGGTGTGACGCAGAAGCCGACGGCGGCTGAGGCGGCGTACCGGATCGGACGCGGCCGGCCCCTGGGCAGGCAAACGGGAACTCATCACGGACCTTTCGACGGCCGGACGCTCATGCGGTGGCTAGTTTTTACATCGATGTACATCGGCTGTAAAGAGCCTGCGCCCGGGTTGGGGGTGATCGGCTGCCGGGACATAGACTCAGGCAGCGCGAAAAGGCAGGGAGGTCTCGGTGGCACGGCCCAGGATCAAGGACGTCGCACGTCACGCGGGTGTGTCGGAGAAGACGGTGTCCAATGTCATCAACGACTACGCCCATGTCTCCGACCGGACCCGGCGCGTGGTGCGGGAGGCCATAGAACAGCTCGGCTACCGGGTGAACCTGGCCGGGCGTCACCTGCGCAAGGGCCGTACCGGCATCATCGCCCTGGTCGTACCCGAACTGGACATCCCGTACTTCGCCGAGCTGGCCCGGCATGTCATCCGCGAGGCCGAGCAGTGTTCCCTGACCGTCCTGATCCACCAGTCCGGCGCGGACCGCGCCCATGAGCTGGCGGCGCTGGCCGGTTTCGGCTCCACGTTCGTGGACGGGATCATCCTGAGTCCGCTCGCGCTGACCGCCGACGACCTGCGGGACCGCGCGGGCGCCCCGCCCACCGTGCTGCTCGGGGAACTGCTGGAGGAGGGCGCCGACCATGTGGCGATCGACAACGAGCGCGCCGCGCGCGAGGCCACCAGCCACCTGATCGCTCTCGGCCGCCGCACCATCCTCGCGGTGGGCGGGCGGGACGACTCGGGCCTCGGGACGGCGGAGGCCCGCACCCGTGGCTACCGTGCGGCACTGGCCGAGGCGGGCATCCCCTACGACCCGGCCGCCCTGCTGCCGGTCGACTCGTTCCGGATGCCCGACGGGGCCGAGGCGGTGACGCGGGCGCTCGCGTCGGGTCTGCGGCCGGACGCGCTGCTCTGCCTCAACGACCAGCTGGCGCTTGGCGCGTTGCGCGCCCTGCACGAGCACGGGGTCAGAGTCCCCGAGGACGTCGCGGTCATCGGCTTCGACGACGTGGAGGGCGGGCGGTTCTCCGTGCCGACGCTGAGCACGGTGGCCCCCGACAAGGCGGCGGTCGCCAGGGTTGCCGTGCAACTGCTCCAGCGCCGCATCGAGGAGGCCACCGGACCGGACGGCGCGAGTGACGGCGCGGAGCCCGGTGTGCTGTCGCCCCAGGACCGCATCGTGGCCCACCGGCTCGTCCTGCGGGAGAGCACGGAGGGCCACGAGCGGCGCTGACGGCCCGTCACCGGATACGTCAGTTCACGTAGACCTCGGCGCGGTCGACGCTCACGAAGGACGCCCCGGACTGGGGGTTGCGCTCCCCGGTCACCCGGACGCGCAGGGTGTGTTCGCCGTACGGGAGCCGCGGGCTGACATACTGCACCGCCTCGCCGACGCGGATCGGGCCGTGGAAGTCCACCCGCTGCTCGGGGCCGCCGTCCACACTGATGGCGGCGTAGCCGTTGCCGGTGTCCTGGACGGAGAACAGGGCGATGCGGGTGCCGGTGAAGGTGAACGTCGCCGTGGCGCCCGCCCGGTCGCTCCAGTGGTCGTCGCTCCAGAAGCACTGCGTGGCGCAGCCCGTGCCGGAGTTCCAGGCGCCGGTGTAGGCGACGCCGCCGGGGCCACTGGAGCGTCCGTCGTCGTTGATCCAGTAATTGCCGGACCCGGGGTCGCCGGAGGGCAGGTCCTGGGTGGCGCCCATGGCGAGCGGGCGCCCGAAGTCGGGGCTGCCGTCGGCCCGCCAGGTGAACCTCTGCGCACGCGTCGTGCGGTTGCTGTAGGTGTTCACCGACGTGGTCTTCGCGTGGTAGACGATCCAGTCCTCCGTGCCGTCCGGGGACCGGAAGAAGGCGTGGTGGCCCGGGCCGAACACGCCCCGGTCGTCGGCCCGCGAGAACACCGCCCCCTGGTGCTGGTGCCAGTTCCCCGGCACCAGCGGGTCGGCGTTCAACGGCATCGACATCATCCAGACCTGGTAGTCCGGCTTGCCGGTGTCGCAGGTGGAGTACGTCATCCAGACGCGCCCGTTGCGGTACAGGAACTCCGGTCCCTCCCGGACCTCGGGGCAGCCGCCGGCCGCGTCGATCGCGACCGCGTCGCCGGAAACGGTGTACGGGTCGGACATCGGGGCGATGTTGATCCCGTTGTGCTGGTACTGGTTGATGCCGCTGTACGCGAGGTAGAGGCGGCCGCCCAGTTGGAGGATGCCCGCGTCGATGGCGAAGTCGTCCGCGTGGTTCGGCGGGGCGAGCTTCGCCTTGAAGCGGTACGGGCCGGCCGGGTCGTCGCGCTCCGATTCCAGGACGTACAGCCGGTGGTGCTCGTCGACGCCGTCGTCGGCCGTGTAGTACAGGTACCAGCGGTTGCCGAAGCGGTAGAACTCCGGCGCCCAGATGTTGCGGTTGCGGGACGGGGCGGAGTCCGTCCACACGGTGACCGGGTCCGCGGTCATCAGCGTGCCCAGCGACGGGGAACGCCACATCCGGATGCTGTCGCCCTGGGTGGTGGTGAGGTAGTAGTTCCCTCTCCAGTGGGTCATGAACGGGTCGGGCCCGGTGTTGAGCGGGTTGCGGAACGTGCCGGACGCCGCCGGGGCGGCGGCACGCGGAGCGGGTGAGGAGGCGTCCGCAGCGGCCGGGGAAATGAGCCCTGGCAGCAAGCCGGCGAGGAGCCCGAGGAGGGCGGCTGCCAGCAGGCCGAGGCGCGCGCGGGGAGGGTGCGAGGGGCTGGGAAGCACGAGGGGTCCTTTCCGCAGCTCATTGCGTCGGTGCGTCCCTTCGCACCGACGGCCGTTTACATCGATGTAACGGCGGGGCGTCACGCTAGGGGCAGCCCTACCCCCTGTCAACAACGCGAGGAATGGGATTCCATTTGCCGCAGACCCACTGACGGTGCCGCTTGGCGAAAACTACGTCCTGTTCACCGGAACGCCGCCTCCGCTTCGTGGCCCCCTCCAGCTCCCCGCTTCCTCGGTCCAGGAGTCCCGTATGACTGCCCTGGAAGGCCGCCGTTCGGCCACCGGGCCCGACGGCACCGCCACCAGCTCCGGCCTCTCCACCTACGACCTGGCCCCGACGAAACGGGAAGGACGCCGCTGGCGGCGCCTAAAACGTCTTCACCCCTTGGGTCAACGACGTACGCAGCCTGGGCGATTACGCGTTCGCCATCGGCCTGTCCGCCCTCGGGCTGAATGTGCGGGGCATCCTCGCCACCTTCACGCTCGCCTCAGTCTTGCTCTTCCCGCTGCTGACGCTGTCCGGGTCCATGGGTCACACGACGGGCGTGCCGTTCCCCGCCATGAGCCGTATCACGTTCGGCGTCAAGGGCGCGAAGGCACCGGCCGCCGTCCGGGACGCCGTGCCCATCGCCCGGTTTGGCATCCAGACTCGCCTCGCCTCCGCGGTGCCGGGCACGCCCCTGGTGGCGTTGTTCCCGAACCTGGCCCGTCCTGGACACGAATTCCCTGCTCGGGCAGTCGACGCTCGGCTGGATCACCTTCCTGGTCCTGTGGGCCGTGCAGGTCGTCATCGTGAGCCACGGGATGCGGACGATCCGCCGGTACATGGCGTTCGCGGCGCCCACCACGCTGCTCACCATGTACGCCTTGGCGGTATGGATGTTCGTCCGCGCGGACGGCTCGATCTCCCTGTCCGTCGACGACCCGCTCACCGGTGGCGCGATGTGGCTCCAGGCGCTGCAGGCCGCCGCCCTGTGGGGCGTGATCCACGGGATACTCGTCCTCACCTTCTGCGACTTCACCCGCTCCGCGAGGAGCCGCGGCTCTGTCGTCCGCAGGAACGTCATCGGCATCCCGGTCAGCACGCTCTTCTTCGCCGTCATCGTGGCGGTGCTCAGCGGCGCCCAGTTCAGCCTGGACGGGCCCGTCATCACCAGCCCGACGGACATCGTCCGCACTGTGCCCACCATGTTCCTGCTCGCCGTCGCCTCGCTCGCCCTCATCGCACTGACGGTGGCGGTGAACCTGCCGACCAGCTTCGTCGCCCCGGTCTACGCCCTGGCCAACCTCTTCCCCTGCCGACTCGACTTCCGCCGCGCCGACCTGGTGAACACGGTGCTGGCCTGGTCATCACGCCCTGGAACCTCTGCAACAGCCCGGTCGTCGTGAACTGCTTCCTCGGCGGTCCCGGCGCGCCGCTCGGCCCCCTCTTCGGTGTGGTCATGGCGGACTACTGGCTGCTGCGGAAGTCCCGCGTGAACGTGCCCGCCCTCTGCACCGAGGCGGAGTACCACTACCGCCGCGGCTCCCATCCGAAGGCCGTCGCCCCCTTCGGGCCGAGCGCCGTGATCGCCGTCGTCGCCCTGGCGCCCTGGTTCCATGCCGCAGCCGGCTTCCCCTGGTTCATCGGCGCGATCCTCGCCCCGCGCTGTACGCGGTCGTCGCCGACCACTCCTCCCCCATCCGCGACATGGACGGCGAGGCCATCGCCGTAGCGGCCGAACAGCCCGGCGCCGTCGCACCGCATTCCACTTGAGCAGAAGGCCCCTCCATGCGCATTCCCGTGGTCAACGCCAGCACCACGCAGTCCGTCACCGGCGCGATCGGCAAACGGGCGGCCGGCGAGGCCTCGCCCGGCACCAAGATCGTCCCGTTGACCCCCGCCTTCGGTGCCGAACCCGTCGAGGACGACTACGAGAGCCACCTCGCCGCGGTCGCCGTCATGGAGACCGTCCGGGCCCGCCCGGAGCCCTTCGACGCGATGAACCGGGCCGGATACGGCGAACACGGCCGGGAAGGGCTGCAGGAGCTGCACGATGTCCCCGTGGTCGTCATCACCGAGGCCGCGGCGAGCACCGCGCCGTTCCTGGGCCGCTGGTACTCCGTCATCACCACCCTGGACCGGACGGTCCCGCTGATCGAAGAGCGGCTGGAGGCGGCAGCGCTGAGCGCGAGGTGCGCCTCGGTGCGTGCCGGCGGGCTGGCGGTGCTCGAACCGGAGCGGGATGAACAAGCCACCGGGGACGCCCTCACCGAGCGGGCCGACCGCGCGGTCGCCGACGACCGGGCCGAGGTGATCTGCCTCCCGTGCTGTTGCTGCCGCTCATCGCGGTGTTCGACCTCGCGGTCCGACGCCGTACCGCGGTGCCGTGCTGTGCTGCGTGGCCGTCCTGGCCGCCGACACGGCGGCACCGAACTCTGCGTCGCTGTGGCGGCCCCGGCAGTACGGCGCTCTCCATTCCTGCTGCCGGCCGTGGTGGGCGGACTGCGGCCGGGCAACCGGTACCGCCTCGTGCAGGTGCTGAACAGCGATGTCGAGCACCCGCGCGTCGAACGGAAACTGCGCGAGGAGACGGCGCGGGCCACCGAGCACTTCCGCATCGCCGCCGAGATGCACGGTGTGCTCGCCCACCGCCTGAGCCCGATCGCCCCGCGCACCGGCGCCCTCGACACCTGGGCTGCCACCCTGCCCGAACCCGTCGCTGACCGCCTCACCCTGCTGCGCACCACCTTCACCGAGGCCCTGGTCGATCTGCTCGACGTCCAGGAGACGGTCATACAGGCACGCGACGCCGGACAGCGCGCCGACCTCCATGCCGACGGCCGGCCCGATCAGGCGCCGGCCGCACACAGCCTGGTCTTCTACCGCTTGGCCCTGGAGGAACTGGCCAACGCGTGCAAGCACGTGGCGGGAGCACCCGTCCGCATCCGCCTCGGCCCACGGGCCGCCCGCCAGTCTCGTGGAGACCGTCACCGGCCCCGGACTGCCTGCCGCTGGACACGACCCCGCCTGCTGGGCGGCAGATGCGGCTCGCTCGGCCGGGAGGCCGGCGGAAACCGGCGTACGCCGTGACGTCACTCTCCGTGCGCCGGGCGCGCGACCGCGCGTGTGCTGCCGCGGACGTCGAGGTGGTGCGGCACCACCACGTCCAGGGGCGGCACCTGCGCGGCCGGGCTGTAGATGCGGTCCGCCAGGCACTGCAGGGCACGTTCGGCGATCTGCCTCTTGTCGGGGACGATGGTGGTGAGCGGCGGGTACGCGTACCGGCCGTCTTCGATGCCGTCGAACCCGGCGATGGCAAGGTCCTCGGGGACCCGCAGTCCCCTCTCGTGGGCCACGTGGAGGGCACCGAGCGCGAGTTCGTCGGTGAAGGCGAAGACGGCGTCGGGCCGCGCTCCGGAGTCCAGCAGTGCGGTCATCGCGAGGGCTCCGTCCTCGCGATGCAGTGCCCGTACCGGCAGTTCGAGTGCCGCGTCGCGCGGCAGCCCGACGCGCTCCAGCGCACGGTGGTAGCCCTCCAGGCGCTGCCGGGCCGTGTCGTTGTGCAGGTGCGGCTGCACCCCGATCGCCGCGATACGCCGGCGCCCGGTCTCCAGCAGATGGGTGGTCGCCTCGTCGGCCGCGAGGACGCTGTCCACGGCAACGCGGTCCGCCAGCCCTCGCGCGGCCTGCTCGCCCAGGAGGACCACCGGGATGTCGCGGGCGCGGGCGGTGAGTTCGCCGGGGCGCAGTGACCACGGGCTGATGATGAGCCCGTCGACCATCCGGCCCCCGGTCCCCTCCAGGAGCCGCCGCTCCGCCTCGTCGTCACCGAAGGTCTGGTCGATGACCACCGTCCACGAACGCTGCTGGGCCGCCGCGACGATCAGACCCGCCAGGTCCGCGAAGTACGGGGAGTGCAACTCGGGGATGACCAGACCGATCAGGCCGGTCCGGCCGGCCCTGAGGTTGCGGGCGGCCAGGTTCGGGCGGTAGCCCAGCTCGTCCAAGGCCGCCTGGACGCGCGCCCGCGTCTCCTCCGCGACGGCTCCGGTACCGCTGACGACGTTGGAGACGGTGCGTATCGACACCCCGGCCAGGGCTGCCACGTCCTTCAGGCGACTGCTCACGCTGGTCATCTTGGCACGCGGAGCAGCAACGGACCAAGAACATCGAAAGGGCGCCCGAAAGGTATTGCAACGTTGCATGCAACGTTGCAGCATGAGGTGAAGCCATCACAGCGCAAGGAGGCGCACATGACCACGCACGCCTATCCCGGCATCTCGCCCGACTCTCTGGATGTCGATGTGTCGGCCGACGTGGAGGCTCTGTACACGGACGGCATCACGGCACGGAAGGGCGCCTTCACTCCGGAGTGGGCCGACCGGCTGCGCGAGGACATCGAGAAGGCGTTCGCCGAGGCGCGCACCCGGCCGGGCGGCACGGTGGGACGCGGCCCGAACCGCTACTACGTCGAGATCCACCCCGAGCAGCTCCGGGGCTTCGTGGACCTGGTCGACCACCCCTGGGTCCGGTCCCTGTGCACCGCTGTCCTCGGCCCGGACTACCGCATCGTGGAGCTGGGTTTCGACGTCCCGCTGGAGGGCGCGGTCAACCAGCCCTGGCACCGTGACTTCCCCATGCCCGAGGAGACCCGGCGCGAGGGCCGCCTGACCTCGCTCGCCTTCAATGTCACCGGCGTGGACACCATGGAGGACATGGGTCCCTTCGAGATCGCGCCGGGCACCCAGTGGGACGACAGCCCGGAATTCGGCCACGGCATGTTCCCGCCGAAGTCGCACTACGGCCGCTACGAGGAACTCGCCGTGCGCAAGTACCCCAAGCGCGGCGACATCTCCTGCCGCACCGCTCTGACCATCCACCGCGGCACCAGGAACGAGTCCGCCAAGTCCCGGCCCGTCCTGGTCCTCGGCGTCGACGGTCCCGAGTCGCACAACGGCGACCGGCACGACACGGCGGTCACCCGGGCCTTCTGGGACTCCCTGCCGGAGCGCGTCCGTGAGCACCTCGACTGCCCGATAGTGGACGAACTGGCGCCGGTGACGCAGAAGCACACCATCGAGGGCCTGGTCATGGGCGATGCCTGAGACCACCACCGTCGCGGCGCCGGCCGCGCATGAGCGGGTCCGCCAACCGGCCCAGGTCTACGCGGTGGCGGCCGTCTCCGCCCTGGGCGGTCTCCTGTTCGGTTACGACACGGGCATCATCTCCGGCGCGCTGCTGTACCTCCGGGAGGACCTTCACCTGTCCTCACGGGGCCAGGAGATCGTCGTCAGCGTCATCCTCGTGGGGGCCATGACGGGGGCCCTGGTCTCCGGACGGCTGGCCGGCAGGCTCGGCAGGCGCCGGGTGGTGCTGTGGGTCGCGGTGATCTTCGCGGTGGGCGCGCTCGGCGCTGCGGTGGCCCCCGACACCTCCACACTGATCGCGGCGCGCCTCGTCCTCGGTCTCGCCGTGGGCGGCGCGTCGAATATGGTGCCCGTGTACATCGCCGAAGTCGCGCCACCCGCCATCCGTGGCCGGCTGATGGTGCTCTTCCAGCTGATGGTGGCCATCGGCCAGCTGATCGCCTACCTGTGCGGCTGGCTTCTGGCCGGCAGCGGCGGCTGGCGCGTGATGTTCGGCCTGGCCGTGATCCCCGCGGCGGTCCTGGCCGTCGGTATGACCCGGCTGCCGGAGAGCCCGCGCTGGCTGGTCGAGCAGGGGCACACCACAGCGGCCCACGCGGTCCTGTCACGGCTGCGGCTCCAGGGGGCCGACATCGGCGGCGAGATCGCCGCCATCCGCGAGATCTCGGCGGCGACCCCGCGCCAGGACGGCCGGGCGCTTCTGCAGCCCTGGCTGCGCCCCGCCCTGGTCGTCGCGCTCGGCGTGGCCGCCTTCTCCCAGCTGACCGGCATCAACGCGATCGTCTACTACGCCCCGACGATCCTGTCCGACGCGGGCTTCGGGCAGTCGGTCGCGCTGGTGACGGGCATCGGGATCGGAACGATGCTCGTCGTCGCGGGCATCACCGGGGCCCTCGCGGTGGACGCCATCGGCCGCCGCAGGACCATGCTCTGGTTCATCCCGCTGTCGGGCCTGTCCATGGCCGTGCTGGGTCTCGCCTTCCTCATGGACAGCTCGCCCGCGCAGCACTGGATCGTGGTCATCGCCCTGTTCGCGTACATCCTGTGCAACGGCATCGGCATGCAGTCCGTGGTGTGGCTGATCGCCCCGGAGATCCTCCCGCTCAGTGTGCGCGGCCCGGCGACCAGTCTCGCCACGCTGACGGTCTGGGGCTTCGACCTGCTGATCGCGGTCACCGCACTCAGCTTGATCAGCGCGGTGGGCCGGTCGGGCACGTTCTTCCTCTACGCGGCCCTCAATGTGCTCTGCGTGCTCTTCGTGGCGCTGAAGGTGCCCGAGACCCGCAACAGGCCACTGGAGGACATCGAACGGGCTCTGCGCGCACCCGGTTCACTGCGGCGCAACCTCGCCGACCCGCACTGACGGCGCCGTCCCGGCGAGGCCACCTGTGGGAAGGGCTCGCCGGGACGGCGTTCACGGCGTGACCGGCTCCGGCGACGAGGCCGGTCACGTAGTACCGCTGCAGGGCCAGGAAGACCGGCGGGGCGAGGAACTCGTTCCAGGAGCTGGTGAAGGCGAACAGGGCGACGGTGCCGATGCCCGGCCGGACGACGGGAAGGATCACGGTGCGCAGCAGCGGCGGGGGACGCGCCGTCCACGCGCGCGGCCTTCTCCGGCCGGCAGGGCACCGCGTCGAAGGAATTGCGCATCAGAGGGATCGCGAACGCCAGCCGGAACAGGGTGAGGACGGACAGCACGGTCGGCGCCACGAAGAGCAGGGCCCCACGGCGCGCAGCAGGTGGTGGTCCAGCCGGCGTCGCACCGTCCGGCCCTCGGTCCGGCCCCGGGCGCCTCAAGGCATCAAGGAGAGGCGATCATGCGGCCAGGCGCAGCCGGAACCGAGTGAAGGCCGCCTTGCAGGCGGAGAAGACCGCGGTGAGGGTGGAGTGGTCCGGGCCGCCGCCGGTCTGAACTCCGGTCAGCGTCCGGATGCCGTGTTCACCCACAACCGCATCATCGCGATCGGAGCGTTGCGCGTCTTGTCCGAACGCGGGCCGAAGTGCCGGAGGACGTCGCGGTGGTGGGCTTCGACGACGTGGCCGAGGCACGGTTCGGGACGGTGACCCTGGTCTCCGTCTCATCCGACAAGGCGGCGATCGCCCGTACGGCGGTGGATTCGCTCCTGGCGCAGCCGCACGGCCGCAAGCAGCAGGGCCGGCGATCCGGCCGGGGCGCCGGTCGGAGAAGCGGGAGAGCACGCTCGGTTCGGCGTGAAGGGTTCATCCGACGACGGTCACTGTACTGGACGGTCTGGGGCCGGGCGCCCCTGTCACATGGGCGGCCTGGCGTCTACCGGCGGCCCAGGAGGACCTCTCGCACCTCGGGGCGGGTTTCCGCCCGTACTGCCGCCGCATGTGCCTGCTGGAGCACCTCGTCGACGAGCACCCGCTGCCCGGTCCTGGCCGACTGGACCGAGGCTTCGACCATGACCAGGCTCATGACGTTCTCGTGCACCTCGCCCATGGGGGCGGCACCGGTCCGCAGCGCCTCGACGAAGGCGTGCAGTGAACCGGCAATGTCGGAGTACGGCGAGCGGGGCCGCTCGGCCGGCCGCACATCGGCCACCAGCACCGGCTCGTTCTCGCCGTCCCACAGCGCCGAGCCCTTTTCACCGCTGACACGCCACGAGCCATTCCACGACGTCTCGGCACCCGGGCTGCACCAGCTGCCGTTGTACACGTACCGGACGTCACCCTCCATCTCGAAGACGGCGGTGGCCGCCGCGTCACCGTCGTACCAGCTCCACTTCGGGTTGTACGCGCTGCAGTGGACCGCGACCGGGTCCGCGTCCAGCAGGAAGCGGGCGGAGTCGAAGGCGTGGATCGCCATGTCGGCCAGCAGTGGGTACGGCATTTCCTCGCGAAATCCGCCGAAGTGCGGGGCTCTGAAGAAGTCGGTGGTCAGCGTCCCGATCGCACCGAGTTCTTTCACCATGTCACGGAGGGCGAACAGGTGGGGGTTCCACCGTCGTGACTGGCTCACCATGAACAGATGGCCGCTCGCCTCCGACGCCGCGGCGAGGGACAGCGCACGGGCCATGGTGTCGGCGGCGGGTTTCTCGCCGAGTACCGGCAGGCCGGCGAAGAGCGCGGCGGTGGTGACCGAGTGATGTGCCGCCGGGACCGTCACGTTGATCACCGCCTGCGCGCCGGCTTCGGCGGCCAGCGTGACGACATCGGTGCCGAGCGGGAGGTCCAGACGACCGAGGTCGGCCGTCGCCCGCCGCGCGGCTTCCAGGTCGAGGTCCACGACACCGACGAGTTCGGCCTCCGGCGAGGCGGTGACCGCGGCCAGCCACGCGCGGCCCATTCCGCCTGCACCGACCACCACCACACGCAGCGGGTCCTGCGGTCCGCAGGGGATCAGGTGCCATGTCATGCCAGTGGCTCCTCGGTCGTCGAGCCGCCCGGGGCGACGCCGCTCTCGGTGTGCAGCAGCTCCGGCAAGGAGCGTCCGGGCCTGTCGGTACGCGCCCACACGACGCCGTTGGCGATCACGCGGCGGACGTCCTGGTGGTGGTAGACGGGGTAGTCCTGGTCCCCGGGACTGAAGTAGAAGATCCTGCCGTGGCCACGGCGGAAGGTACAGCCGCTGCGGAACACCTCGCCGCTGGAGAACGAGCTGACGAAGACGAGCTCATCCGGGGCGGGAATGTCGAAGAACTCCCCGTACATCTCCTGCTCGTCGATGACGATCGGGTGCGGCACCCCACGGGCTATCGGGTGCGTCGGGTCGACCGTCCACACCAGTTCCCGGTCCCGTTCACTGTGCCAGCGCAGCGTGCACGTGGTGCCCATGAGCCTGGTGAAGATCTTCGACCAGTGCCCGGAGTGCAGCACCACCAGGCCCATCCCGGACAGCACATGCCGGTGGACCCGCTCGACGACCTCGTCGGACACCTCGTCATGTGCCGCGTGCCCCCACCAGGTCAGGACGTCGGTGTGGGCGAGCACCTCCTCGGTCAGGCCGTGCTCGGGGGCGTCGAGGGTGGCGGTGCGCACCGTGCAGGTGTCACCGAGGTGCTCGGCGATGCCTTCGGCGATCGTCGTGTGCATCCCCTGGGGGTAGATCGCGGCCACGTGTTGCTCGGTCCGCTCGTGGCGGTTCTCGCCCCAGACGGTGACGCGGAGCGGAGTCGCGTGTATGCCGGTCATACCTGCCTTCTGCCTTTCACTCGGGGTGGGCGGGAGCATCGGTGGCGGCCGTGTCGCGGCGCGCGAGGAGTCCGGCGGCGCCGGCGTAGCTCGACGCGATCCGAGGGTCCGACTCGATCTCCATCAGACGGTTCCATTTCGCGGTGCGTTCCGAGCGCGTGGTCGAGCCGACCTTGATCTGGTCCGCGCCCCAGCCCACGGCCAGGTCGGCGATCCAGTGGTCCTCGCTCTCGCCGCTGCGCGCGGACACCACCGTGGCGAACCCGGCGGCGCGGGCTTGTGCCACGACGCGCGCGGCCCGGCTGAGCGTGCCGGTCTGGTTGGGCTTTACCAGGACCGCGTTCGCACACTGTTCGTCGATCCCACGGGCGAGTCTGGCCCGGTCGGTGACGAACAGGTCGTCGCCGAGCAACTGCCGGCCCTTGCCGAGCCGTTCCCGCGCGGCGCCCCAGCCGCTCCAGTCGTCCTCGGACAGCGGGTCCTCCAGGGACACCACCGGGTACCGAGCGCACCACTGCGCCAGTTGGTCGATCCAGGCGTCCGGCGTGAAGCGGCGTGCTTCGCGCCGGAGTGTGTATCCGCCTTCTGCCGCCAGCGTGTTGGCCGCGAAGTCCACGGCGAGGCCCACCTGCTCCCCCGGCACCAGCCCGGCGTCCTCGATGGCGCGGGTGACCAGGCGCAGGGCGTCCTCGTTGCCGGGCAGGGGTGCCGCCAGGCCTCCTTCGTCGGCCACCAGCGCGGTGTTGTGACCTTCCTTGGTGAGCCGCTCGACCGCCTTTTGGCGGATGTCCGCCGCCCACCGCACGGCCTCGGTGAACGACTCCGCCGCCAGGGGGACGACGAGGATGTCCTGGACGTCGATCAGCCCCGCCGCGTGCGCGCCTCCGGAGACGATGTTGACCATGGGCAGCGGAAGCCGGACCGGTTCCTCGCCGGCGAGCGCGCGGTACAGCGGCAGCCCCTGGCCCGCCGCACCCGCGAGCGCGGCGGCGACGGACACAGCGAGGACGGCGTTGGCCCCGAGCCACCCGAGATCCGGGGTGCCGTCGGCTTCCTCCAGCACGGCGTCGACGGTGTGGATGTCGGTCGCGTCAAGTCCGCGTGCCGCGTCGGCCAGTTCCGTACGGACGTGGTCCACCGCGCGGCGCACCCCGCGGCCGGCGTAGCGGCCGGGGTCGCCGTCCCGCAGTTCGTGTGCTTCGTGGCTGCCGGTGGAGGCCCCGGACGGGACGTGCGCCCGCCCCTGTGCGCCACCGGAGAGGGTGACGCGGCAGCCGACGGTGGGGTTGCCGCGGGAGTCCAGGCCCTCCCACGCGTGGATCTCGGTGATCGCTGTGCCGCTCATGACGTCTTCCCTTCGCTGTCTCGCCGACGGGCCCGGTCCGCGAGCTGTTCGTGGCGCGCCCAGAGTCCGCCGGGCCCAGGCGGTGGGTCCTCCAGCAGGGACACCCCGAGCCGACGGGCCGTCGTGCGGCCGGCCTCGGTGAGGTACTCCGCGGGCGACCGGCCGTCCGTGCGGGCCAGGAGCAGCGCGCCCGTGTGCCCTCCGACACGGCGGCCGTCGGCGGGGCCTGCCCGGTCGGTGTACGCCGCCCAGAAGGCTTCGGCGCAGGCGCGTGCGGCGTCGGCCCGGCCGGGCAGGTGTACGGACTTCAGGAGCAGGTGGTGCAGGAGGAAGGCCAGGTCGAAGTTCGGGTCCCCGTAGTGGGCCACCTCGTGGTCGATGATCCACGTCCCGCCACCGGTCAGGACATTCTTCGGGGAAAGGTCGCCGTGCGTCAGGCACAGGTGGCGCTTCGTCAGCTCGTCGGTGTACGGGGCGAGCAGCCGGGCCCACTCCGGCCGCCGTTCAGCGACCGTGCGGTGGTAGGGGTCCAGGCGCAGGGCGGCGAAGGCGTCGTGTCCGAGGGCGTGGGCGGCCTTCTCGGCGGGGCCGCCGGCTCGTGTCGCGGTGTGCCAGTGTCCGCAGGCGGTGCCCACGTGTGCGGCCACCCGGGGGTCCATGGTGCCGCTCAGCAGGTTCGTCTTCCAGTCCCGCCATCCGGCGGGCGCGTGCTCGGTCACCAGCACGCACCGGATCTCGTCCAGGTCGATGACGGCCGGCACGGCGGTGGGGGTGAGTGTGCGGGTGATTTCCAGGGCGCGTGCCTCGCTGACGATGCGGGTGCGCGGGGCGAGCCAGGTGTCGGCGACGCGCAGGCGGCCCAGGGACTGTTTGACCAGCAGCCGGCCTTTCGGGACGTGGCAGGACAGGACGATGTTGGAGACGCCGCCGCCCAGTACGCTCGCCCGTACGTCCGCAGGGTCGGCCACCAGACCGCGCCGGGCCAGATGGTCTCCGACGGTCGAGGTGTCCAGGAGATCGTCCTCCCTGGCCGGACTCGTGCCGGTCCGGTGCATGGCGTACTCCTTCCGGCCGAAGCCGTCGCAGAGGGGGGGTGGAACGCACCACGGGGCCGTGCGGGAAGGCGGGACAGGCCCCGCGGTGCGGGGTCAGTAGGTGGCGCGGCCGCCGGACAGGTCGAAGCAGAATCCGGTGGTGAAGGCGCACGCGGAGGAGACCATGAACGCGAGCATGGAGGCCGCTTCCGGCAGGGTGCCGGTGCGTCCCATCGGGATCTTCGCGGTCATGTACCGCACCACCTCATCGGGTTGGGAGTCGAGGAAGGGGGTGCGGATCACGGCGGGTGCCAGGGCGTTGACGGTGATGCCGGTGCGCGCGTACTCCTTGCCCTGGGCTTTGACCATGCCGATCACCCCGGCCTTGGAGGCCGAGTAGGCGACCATGTTCGGGTTGCCCTCCTTTCCGGCGATGGAGGCGACGTGGGCGATGCGCCCGTAGCCGTGCGGGAGCATGCGGGTGACGGCCGCCCGGGTCACCACCAGCGCGCCCAGCAGGTTGGTGCGCACGGCGGCCTCGAAGCGGCCGAGGTCCACCTCGTGACTGGGGACACCCAACTCTCCCTGCACGCCTGCGCAGTTGACTACGGCGTGCAGTTGTCCGCCCGCCTGTACCGCGGCGTCGAACGCGGCGTCCACCGTGTCGGGAGCGGTGACGTCCGCCGTCAGGGCGAGCGCGTTCGGCAGGGCGGCGGCGGTACGTGCCACGGCCGGGCTGTTGAGGTCTACACAGGCGACCCGCGCGCCTCGGTCGGCCAGGAGCGCCGCTGTCGCCGCGCCGATGCCGGACCCGGCGCCGATCACGGCGACGGTCTGGCCGGCGAACTCCGCCCCGAGTGGTTCGGGTCGACCGCCGTATCGGGGCGTCGAGGAGGGTGCGCTCGTCATCGCGTTTCCTCCATGAGGGCGGCCTCGAAGCGGTGCCGCTGGCACCCCAGTGCGGTGCCGGTGAGTTCCACGGTGTCGCCCGGCCTCAGGTAGCGGGGCGGGTCCATCCCGAGCGCCACTCCGTGGGGCGTGCCGGTGGTGATGACGTCACCCGGTTCCAGGACCATGAACTGGCTGACGTACCGGATGATCTCGGCGACCGGGAAGATCATGTCGGCGGTGGACGCCTTCTGCCGCAGCTCGCCGTTGACCGTCAGGCGCAGCTCGATGTCCTGCGGTCCGGGCAGCTCGTCAGGGGTGACGAGCCAGGGGCCGAGCGGGGTGAAGGTCTCGCAATTCTTGCCCTTGTCCCACTGGCCGCCGCGCTCCAGTTGGTAGGCGCGTTCGGACACGTCGTCGCAGAGCGTGTATCCGGCCACGTACGAGAGGGGGTCGGTGGTGGGACCCAGGTAGCGGGCGGTGCGTCCGATGACGACGGCCAGTTCCGCTTCGTAGTCCGTCTTCCGGCTGCCCGGCGGGATCAGTACCGGGTCGTGGGGGCCGTTGACGGTGGCGGACGTCTTCAGGAACAGCACCGGCTCGTCGGGGACGGCCATGCCGCCTTCGGCCGCGTGGGTGCGGTAGTTGAGGCCGACGCACACGATCTTCCCGGGGCGGGCCACCGGCGGTCCCGTGCGGACGTGCCGCAGGTCCACGCGGGGCAGCGCGGTCCCCTCACGGTCCGTCAGGGCCTCGGGGGCCAGTCGCGCGCGCAGCCGGGAGATGCCGTCCCCGGCCAGGAAGCCCGTGTCGATGTCCGCGCCGGTCAGGTGGGACACGTCCACCGCCGTCCGGTCGTCGAGGGCCACGGCGGGGCGCTCCTGCCCGGCCGGACCGATTCTCATCAGGCGCATGCGGTCTCCTCCGCGGTCCCGGTGGTGTGTCCGGGGGCCGGCCGGTGCGGGGAGCGCTGTTCCCAGCCCGGGGTGAACAGATCGAAATGGGTGCGGGTGCGGGGGTGGGCCCGGCAGGCAGCGCGGTCCAGGGTCAGCCCCAGGCCTGGGCGGTCGTCGACGGCGAAGCATCCGTCGGCGGGGTCCACGGCCGGTGCGGCATCGACCAGCTCGGACACCCAGGGGTCGGCGAAGTCGTTGAAGTGTTCCAGGATCTTCACTCCGGGAGTGGCGGCGCACAGGTGGAGCGTGGCCGCCGTGCCCACGGGACCGCACACATTGTGCGGGGCGAGCAGCCGGTCGTACGCGGCGGTCCAGCCGGCGAGTTTGTGCAGCCCCGTGATGCCTCCGAAGTGGGTGAGGTCCGCCTGGACGACGTCCGCGAGGCCTTCCTCGACGATCTCCCGCAGGTCGGCGAAGGTGTGCGCCCTCTCGCCCGTGGCCAGGGGCAGCGAGGTGTGGGCGCGCACCTGCCGCAGGGAGCCCGCGTGGTACGGCGGGGTCGGCTCCTCGAGCCACTCCGGGTCGTACTCCTCAAGGGCGTGCGCGATCCGTACCGCCGCGGACGACATGAACCGGCCGTGCATCTCCACCATGATCTGCACGTCGTCGCCCACCTGTTCGCGCACGGCGGCGACGATCGCCACGGCCGTACGCAGTTCGGCGGCGGTCAGTTCGGCCATGGCGGCTCCGAACGGGTCGATTTTCAGTGCCCGGTAGCCGCGCGCCACGACTCCGGCGGCCAGCTCGGCGATGGCCGAGGGATCGCGCTCGGTGCGGTACCAGCCGTTGGCGTAGGCCGGGACCCGCCGGCGCAGCGCGCCCCCGAGCAGCCGCCACACCGGTACGCCGAGGGCCTTGCCCTTCAGGTCCCAGCAGGCGGTGTCGAAGGCGGCGAGCGCGGACTGCGCGACTTCGCCGACCCGTCCGTACTCCTGCCACTGGAAGCGCTGGGCCAGCAGTTCG
Source organism: Streptomyces sp. NPDC006134 (assembly GCF_040628835.1). NCBI lineage: Bacteria > Bacillati > Actinomycetota > Actinomycetes > Kitasatosporales > Streptomycetaceae > Streptomyces > Streptomyces sp. NPDC006134. The sequence continues at coordinate 31,975 of NZ_JBEXTV010000038.1, forward strand.
GTGTCGAACGGGTCGCTGCCGAGGACGTATCGCTCGCCCAGCTCGCGCAGGCAGGCGAGGAGGGTGTCGGTCTTGTTGACCATGCGTACTTCGCCGACGCCGCACAGGCCATCGTCCGTCTCCAGCTCGACGAAGGTCAGCTCGCGCCAGGGCGTGCCCACCACCGACGGGGTGATCGAACGGATCTTCACAGGTGCTCCTCCTGGGGGTGGGTGATGACCGTCTTGACCCCGCCACCGGACGCGTCACCGGGTGCGCCGGTGCGGGCCGCGGCGTAGGCGCGGGCGGTGTCGGCGAGTGGGAAACAGGGGCCGAGCAGCAGGTGCGGCCGGAGCTGTCCGGCGGCGGTCAGGTCCACGGCGCGGCGCCAGGAGGCGGGCGTGGAACCGACGCTGCCGCGCACCGTGAGGTGCCGGACGACCAGCAGGTCCGGTTCCAGGGCCGGCCAGGCGCCCGCGACGCCGGTGAGCACGACGTGGCCGCCGGGGCGTGCCGTGGTCAGGGCGGTCGCGAGGGCGTCGGGGTGTCCCGCGGCCTCGACCACCACGTCGTGAGCGGGGCCGGGGGCTGGTTCCCGGCCGTCGGTGACGACCGTGCGGTCCGCGCCGCAGGCGGTGGCCAGCTCCAGGCGTCGCGGGCTCCGTCCGTAGGCGGTGATGTGCGCGGCGCCGTACGCCCGCAGCAGTTGCACGGCGATCAGGCCCAGGGTGCCGTCGCCGACGACCGCCGCCGTGCGTCCCGCCAGCGGCGGCAGTCCGGTGAGGGCCAGGCACATCACGGCGGCGGGTTCCAGCAGGACGCCCGCCCGGGGATCGAGGCCGGGCGGCAGCGGATACACCTGGGTGAGGGGTACGGTGAGATGTCCGGCCAGGCCGCCGGGTTCGGTGAAGCCCAGCTCCGCGTACCCGCCCAGGCACAGGTTCTGCTGCCCGTCCGCGCAGCGGGCGCACCTGCCGCACCAGCGCATCCCGGCGACGGCGACATGCTGTCCCGGGCGCAGTCCGGAACCGGCCGGCGCCTCGGCCACGGTCGCGGCGATCTCGTGGCCCGGTATGACGGGGTAGCGGGCGAAGCCGGGCGGCCGTGTCCCGTCCAGCAGGTCGAGGTCGCTGCCGCACACCCCCACCGCCAGGCACCGTACGAGGACCTCGCCCGGTGTCGGCACAGGACGGGGCCGCCGCACCAGGCGCGGCGCGATGCCGGGGGCCGGGATCTCCACGGCGTACGTGACCGCTTTGGTGCTCCGCGCGTTCACGCCGGGGCCTCATCGGTGAAGTGGCCGCGTAGGACGAGCCCGTCCAGCGCGGCCAGTTCGACGCGGGCGGTCGTGGTCAGTTGGACCGTGACCGGGGTGTCGCGGTGGTTGAGCAGGAACAGGGTGTCCCCGCGGCGCACCGCCTCCACTCCGGACGGCAGATCGGCCACGGCACGGGTGGCACCGGCCGCGTCCGCGGCGTCCCGCACCAGCCGGTCCATGGTCGTCCGGTCGGGGCGGGTGCCCAGGTAGGTGACGCTGCCCTGCTCGTACACGTGCCGGGTCACAGCGGCGCGTCCGCTCAGCGGACCGTCGGCATAGCTCAGCAGCACCTCGGTCCCGGGTGCGGGGTGGAGTGTGTCGCACCACAGGTCGGCCGTGCCGCCCCGCACGTCTTCGGTGGTGTCCTTGCAGGGGTCCAGCGTGACCGTGTCGCCGTCCGCCAGCGGCCAGAACTCCTCGATGCGCACGCCCAGCAGGTCCCGCGCCGGGGCGGCGTATCCGCCCGCGTGGATGCGGTCGCACGCGTCGACGATGCCGGAGAAGAAGGAGATCACCAGGTGCCCCCCACCGCGCACGTAATCGGCGAGGCGGGCGGCGGTCTCCTCCCGCATCAGAACCAGGTTGGGCACCACGACCAGCCGGTAGGCGGACAGGTCGTGGTCGGGGTGGACCACGTCCGTGGTGACACCCGCCTCCCACAGTGGCCGGTAGTGCCTGCGCACCTGGTCCAGCAGACGGATGTCGCAACTCGGGTGGGAGTCCGTCTCCAGGGCCCACCACGACTCGACGTCGAGAACGACGGCCGCGTCGGCGGCCACCCGGCTGCCGGACACGTCCGCCAGGCCGGCCAGTTCGGCGCCCAGGGCGCGCACCTCGCGCCAGACCCGGGTGTCGGTGCCGCCGTGCGGCAGCATGCCCTCGTGGTACTTCTCCGCACCGCCCCGGGAGGAACGCCACTGGAAAAAGTTCACCGCGTCGGCGCCGCGCGCCACGGCCTGCAGGCTCCACAGCCGCATCAGACCGGGCGGCTTGGGCACGTTGCGGCGGCGCCAGTTGAGGCGGCCGGGAGCCTGTTCCATCAAGGTCCAGGGCCGGCCGCCGCCCAGCGAGCGCATCAGGTCGTAGTGGAACGCCGCTTCCACGGCGGCCTCCGGGTCGGCGGGATCGGGGTAGGAGTCGAAGGACACGAAGTCCTGGTGCTCGGCCCACCGCCACAGGTCCAGGGCGTCGGTGATGCCGAAGAAGTTGGTCGTGGTGGGGACGCCCGGAGTCAGCCGGCGCAGGACGGCCCGTTCGGCGTTGTGGCACTCCAGCAGCGCGTCGGAGCTGAAGCGGCGCCAGTCGAGCTGCTGCGCCGGATTGGGGAAGTACGGCGCGGTGCGCGGCGGCAGCACCTCGGCCCAGTCGCCGTAGCGCTGGCTCCAGAAGGCCGTGGACCAGGCCGAGTTGAGGCCGTCCAGGTCGCCGTACCGGTCGCGCAGCCAGGTGCGGAAGTGCTCGGCGGAAGTGTCGCAGAAGCATTCCACGAGGTGGCAGCCGTACTCGTTGTTGATGTGCCAGCTGCGCAGTGCCGGATGGTTTCCGTAGCGCTGTGCCATCTTCTCGGTCAGGCGCAGCGCCGCCTCGCGGTACGCCGGTGAGCTGGGGCAGTAGTGCTGGCGAGCGCCTGGCCACAGCACGCTGCCGTCCGCGCGCCGCGGCAGCGAGTCCGGGCGCAGCCGGGCCAGCCAGGGCGGGGGCGAGGCGGTCGCGGTGGCCAGGCACACCTCGATGCGGGCGTCGCGGAGCAGGTCCAGCACCTGGTCGAGCCAGTCGAAGTCCCAGCGGTCCGGCTCCGGCTGGAGCCGGGCCCACGAGAAGACGCCGACCGTCACGGAGGTGACGCCGGCCTCGCGCATCAGCGCCATGTCCTCGCGCCAGACCGCTGGATCCCACTGTTCGGGGTTGTAGTCGCCGCCGTAGGCGAGTGTCACTTCAGGCTCCCGGAGGTCAGGCCGCCCCGCCAGAACCGCTGGAGTACGACGACGGCGGCGGCCACGGGCACGATGGAGACGAAGGCCCCGGTCACCGTCGCCGAGTACAAACCCGGGTCGAGCCGGGCCTGCGTGGACCAGGTGAACAGGCCGAGGGTCACGGGGTAGCGCTCGGGGGAGGAGAGCACCACCAGAGGCAGGAAGAAGTTGTTCCAGATCGTGACGAACTGGAAGAGGAAGACGGTCACCAGCGCCGGTGTCATCAGACGCGCGGCCACCCGCAGGAAGATCCGCAGCTCACCGGCGCCGTCCACGCGGGCCGCCTCCAGCAGTTCGTCGGGGACCGACGACTGCGCGTAGAGCCGGCACAGCAGCGCCCCGAAGGGGCTGACGAGGCTGGGCAGCAGCACGGCGAGAGGGTTGTCGACCAAGCCGACCTCGCTGAACAGCAGGTACAGCGGCAGCGCCAGCGCAGTGACCGGGACGAGGGTGCCGGCCAGCAGCCCGAGGGTCAGGGCCTGCCGGCCCCGGAAGGGGAATTTGGCCAGTCCGTAGCCCGTGGCGCCCGCCAGGACGGTGGCGCCGACCGCGCCGCCGCCCGCGTAGAGGACGGTGTTGCCCAGCCAGCGCCAGAAGATCCCGTCGTCGCGCGAGGACAGGTCGGACAGGTTCTCCAGTGGCTGGGGTGCGTCGAACCACAGGCCGAAGGAACCGAAGAGGGACGGGCTGCTCTTGGTCGCGGCGATCGCCACCCACACGAGCGGCAGCAGGAAGTAGGCGGCGGCGATCAGGAGGACGACGAGGACGAGACGGGAGCCGTTCTCGCGCGGTGTCCTGGCCGGGCGCCAGCGGCCGGGACGGGACTCCGGGCGGCGGGTCGGACGGGGCGGCCCCGACGGGGCTTGGTCCGCGGCCGGCTGTCCGTGGGCCGTGCGGTCGCGTCCGGTGCCTCGGGACGGGGCCGGTCGCTCGGCCGGAGCGCGGTCCGGGGTCCCGGTCGGCCCGGCGTGGTCCTCCCGGCCGGCGGACGGGCCCGGCCCGGTGAGGGCTCTGCCGGCCGGCTCTCCGCCCGGGGCGGCGTGCGCCCCGGCCCTCTGCGGTGTTTCACGGGGATCGGTCATCGGCCGGTCCTCCGTTCCCGGTAGGAGAGGACCGCCAGGAAGATCCCGGCGGCCAGGGCCGCGACCCCGGCCAGAATCACGGACTGCGCCGCCGCCAGGTGGTAGTTGTTGGCGTCGAACGCCTGGGTGTAGGCGGCGGTGTTGGGGGTCCAGGCGTTGGTGATCGCGCTGGACACCTGTCGCAGCACGAGCGGCTCGTTGAACAGTTGCAGGCCGCCGATGATGCTGAACACGCTGATCAGGCCCAGCGCGGGGCGGATGAGGGGCAGTTTGATGTGCCAGGCGGTGCGCCAGGGACCCGCCCCGTCGATGCGGGCCGCCTCGTACAGCTCACCGGGCACGGACTTCAGCGCGGCGACGACGACGAGGGTGTTGTACCCGGCGAACTCCCAGACCACGATGTTCAGCACCGACCACAACACCGCGTCGCCGCCCAACAGGTCGCTGGGCAGTCCCGCCGTGTCCAGCAGGTCGACGATCGGGCTCAGCCCGGGCACGTACAGGAAGCCCCACAGCAGTGACGCCACGACGCCTGGGACGCCGTAGGGCAGGAAGTAGCTGGTGCGCAGCAACCGTTCCCAGCGGGGTACCTGGTCCAGGAGGAGGGCGAGGACGGCGGCGAGCCCGGTCATGAGCGGTACCTGGACGGCCGTGAACAGCAGGACTCTGGCGAGTCCTTCCGTGAAGGCCGCGTCGTCCAGAGCGCGGGTGTAGTTGTCGAGGCCGCTGAAGACGGTGGTGGCGGGGCCGAGACCGAGGGCACCGTGGCGCTCGGTGAACAGCGACTGCCACGCCGCGTAGGCGATGGGCAGAGCGAAGAACACCAGGAACAGCAGGGTGAAGGGGGCGGTGAACCACACTCCCGCCCGGGTGCCGGCCCGCCCGCCGCGACGGCGGGCGGGGTCACGTGCGGTCACTGCGCGACCTCCATGCCCTTGGACTTCAGCTCCTCGACCGTCGAGCGCTGCATGTCCCCGAGCACGGAGGTGAGGTCACCGTCGCCGCTCAGGGCCCTGGTCAGGCCGTCCTGCATGCGCTTGTAGAGTCCGTCGGTGGTCGGCCCCCACTTCCACTCTTTGGACACCCCGTGGTCCATCACCGAGAACACCCTGCCGATGTCCTGCCCACCGTAGAAGTCGGCGTTCCGGCCGGTGCCGGACACGCCGGCCGCGCTCCTGGCGGCCGGCCACCCCACGTTCGGAGCGAGCAGCTTCAGTGCGCCGGGGTCGGAGTTGAGCCAGAGCGCGAAGTCGGCGGCGGCGTCGACGTGGTCGGTGCCCTTCATCACGGCGGTGGTGGAACCGCCCCAGTTGCCGGAAACCGTGCTGCCCGGCTCCCACTGGGGCAGGGGTGCCACCCGCCACTTGCCGGCGGTCCTGGGCGCCTGGGCGCGCAGGATGGTGTCACCCCAGTACGGCGCCACCCAGGTGGCGACGGTGCCGTCCTGGAGGTGTGCGTACCAGCTGCTGGAGAACGCCGGCTCGATCGCGAGCAGGTCGCGCTCGGCCAGATCACCCCAGTAGTCGAACACCTTGCGGGAGGCGGCGTCGTCGATACCGACCCGCCAGGCGTCCTTCTCGGCGCCGAACCAGCGGGCACCGGCCTGCCAGGACAGCCCGGCCAGCCAGGCGGTGCCGTCGGGGCCGAAGGACGTGATGCGGGCCTTGGGGTCCTCCTCCCGCACGCGCTGGGCGGCCTTCGCGAACTCCTCCCAGGTCTTGGGAGGTTCGATGCCCCATTTGTCGAACAGATCCTTGCGGTAGAACAACCCCATCGGCCCGCTGTCCTGGGGGACGGCGTAGGTCCTGCCGCCGAACACGCCCTGTCCCCACTGCCAGTCGGAGAAGCGGTCGCGCGCGTCCGCCGTCTGCTCGGTGATGTCCTCCAGGCCGTCGGCCAGCAGGAAGGAGGCGAGGTGGTCGGTCTCGATCTGCGCCAGGTCCGGAGCGTTCCCGGCCTTGACGGCCGAGAACATCTTGGCGTAACCGCCCTGCGGGCCGGCGGGGATGTTCTGGAGTTCCACCCTGACCTTCGGGTGCTCCTTGTTCCACTGGTCCACGACCCGGTCCATGTTCGGCACCCAGGACCAGAAGCTCAGCTTCACCGGACCCGATTCGACATCGTTGTCAGAATCGCTGCCGCCACAGCCGGCCGCCGTCAGGGCGACGGTCACCGCGGCCAGCAGCAGCGCAGTGGAACGGCGGACGCGGTTCACCGGCATAGGACATCACCTCTCGTGGACGGTGGCGGGCACGCCGACCGGATTCCTGAAGCCTGTCTGATAAGTAGTAGGCGGTCAATAGGTCTCACCTGGATTGAGAGAGGTCTTGTCGGCCTAACTATCAGATAGGTATGCGGGACGGATCGCGGATCAGGGCTGCACCGTGACGAAGTCCAGATCAGGAGCGCCCTCCGACGGATTGCCCAGGGTGAGGACGTTCGCCCCCTTCTTCAGGGCAACCGTCACCTCCAGCCAACGGACCTTTCCGTCGGTGGGCGGGAAGTTGCGCACCACCGCTTCACCGCCGTTCGCGGCGAGGTGGCCGCGCCGCATCTCCGTGTGTTCGTTGACGTAGTACAGCCTCAGCGTCTTGCGGCCGGCCTGCGGGCTGCGCACGGTCATGGTCAGGCTGTCGCCGTTGCCCAGCCCCCGGGCGCACTGGGCCTCACCGCACGGCTGGAAGCGGGCCGCACCACTGACCGTGCTGGTGCGCGCCTCGGCCTGGAAGACCGCTCCGGTGTCGTTCGTCTCCGGCCGCCAGGTACCCCGCGCCAGGTCGAGGTACCAGCGGTCGTGCCACTCCATCCGGGCCTTCCGGCCGCCGAGCTGGAGGGGCAGCCACACGTACCGCGACTCGTTGAGCTTGCTCGGCACCCACCGGTCTCCCAGGTACATGTGCGTCGTTCCGTGGGTGCCGTTGATCTCCAGGATGGCGGTCGGCTGGGAGCGGTAGGTCACCTCCGAGTCGTCGACCAGCGGCTTCCACTCGCTCCACGGTCCGCGCAGGGAAGGCGCGGTGGCGTATTTGACCGGGTTGGGGCTCCAGCCGGTGGTGAAGGAGGTGAGCATGTAGTACGTGTTGCCGATGTGCACGACCGCCGGGGCCTCGCGGTACTGGTTCTCCGGGAAGGCGTGGGTCTGCTTGGTGACGCTCAGGTAGTCGTCGGACAACTGGGCGATGCGCAGCCGGGAGTTGGGCTTGCCCGCCTCGTTGGCGGAGGAGAAGACGAGGTAGGCGCTGCCGTCGCGGTCCTGGAAGAGGGTCATGTCACGGCTCTGCCGCTCCAGCGGCCGGAAGCTGCCCCGGTAGGTGTAGGGACCCTCGGGGCGGTCGGCGACGGCCACGCCGACCCGGGCCGTGAGGTAGGTCGCCCGGTCGTCGATGTGCAGCCACATCACGTACTTGCCGGTCTTGGCGTTGTACAGCACCTTGGGTCGCTCGCCGACGTTCTGCGGACCGAGGTCGCCTTCGTCCCGGGGCGCCAGCGCCTGTCCCTTGGCGGTCCAGCGCTTGAGGTCCTTCGAGGTGTAGACGTTGATGCCGGCGAAGCCGTTGTGGCTGGCGGCCTTGTCCTCGCCGTACCAGTAGTAGGTGTCGCCCCGCTTGAGGAAGCCTCCGCCGTGCGCCTCGATCAGCTTGCCGTCGGTGTCCCGCCAGTCGAGCCCCGGTTCCACGGCGATCTCGGTCGCGGCGGGCTGCTCCGCCGCCGCGACCGGCGCACCGACGGCCAGGTCCGGGGGCCTCGTCACGGCGGCGTCGACCGCGGGATACAGCAGTGCGCCCAGCAGAGCGCTCGCCGTCAGGGCGACGGTGGTCCGCAGGCGTCTCATCGGCCCCGCGGGCGGTGGTGTGGGTGATCCGCGCACGTCGTTCCTTCTTTCGGAGGACGGGAGTTGAGGCAAAACATCAGACAGGTTCGATCCCGTGTCAAGGCTTGACGCAGACATGAGGAGCGCGGAAGCTCATACCCATCAGACAGGAAGGCGTCTCCGAGAGAGTCGCTCGCACGGCGCCGGACCCGCCCTGTCGGACCGCTCCCCCATTGCCGTCGCGGCAGGGGAACTGCTCGCGATCCACGCAAGAACCCTCGACCTTCCGGCCGACTGCCGAGTTGACAACGTTGTCCAGTCGAATCCCCAACGCGTTCGAGAGGATTCCCATGAAAGCTCCGGCGCTCCGTCGCGTGCGGCATCTGCTCGCGACCGCCGCCGTGGCCGCCAGCGTGGCGGCCACGCTCCCGGAAACCGGCACCGCCGCCCGCGGGAACGACCGGCCGTGGCTGGACACCCGCCTGTCCGCCGGGCAAAGAGCCAGGGCCCTGGTCGACGCGATGACCCTGGAGGAGAAGGTCTCCGTCCTCCACGGCACCTGGAAGGGCGGCCTGCCGGCCATCGGATACGTCCCCGGGATTCCCCGCCTGAAAGTGCCGGACCTGTGGATGGAGGACGGGCCGCAGGACGTGCACAACTGGATCAATCCCGTGCCCGGGGCCACCCAGTTCCCCACTCAGATCACCGCGGGCGCCACCTGGGACGAGTCGCTGGTACGCCGTTTCGGGGCCGCTCTCGGTCAGGAGATGCGCGACAAGGGGATGGACGTCGCCCTGGCGCCGATCCTCGACATCGCCCGGGAACCCACCTGGGGCCGCCACTTCGAGGCATACGGCGAGGACCCGCACCTCAACGGAACTCTGGGCACCGCCGAGGTCAAGGGCATCCAGAGCCGTGGCGTGATCGCCTCGGTCAAGCACTTCGCCACCAACGCCCAGGAGCAGAACCGCAAGAAGGTCGACGTGCGCGTAGACGAGCGGACGCTGCGGGAGATCTACCTGGCGCCGTTCGAGAAGGTCGTGAAGGAAGCCCGCCCCGGCTCCGTGATGTGCGCGTACAACAAGATCAACGGCACGCACGCCTGCCAGGACAAGCACCTGCTCACCGACATCCTGAAGAAGGAGTGGGGCTTCGACGGCTGGGTGCTCACCGACTGGGACTCCAACGAGCCCTACCGCGACCCCGCCCCGATCGCCAACGCCGGCCTGGACCAGGAGATGCCGAAGACCTGGACCTTCGGTCCGGCGCTCGTCGAGGCCGTGCGCGAGGGACGGGTCTCCGAACAGCGGCTGGACGACATGGTGACACGGATCGAGCGCACCATGATCCGGTTCGGTCTCTTCGACCGTGCGCGCGCGGGGAACGCCGAGACGCCCGCCACCACCCACGCCCACGCGAAGCTGTCCCGCACGCTCACCGAACAGGGCAGCGTCCTGCTGAAGAACGCCCCCGCCCGCTCCGACGGCCGCCGCGCGCCGGTACTGCCGCTGGCCGAGGACGACTCCGTCGCCGTGATCGGGCCCGCCGCCGAGGTCGCCCCCAAGGCGAACGGGATGGACCCGTTCAGCCGTACCCCGTACCACGTCACCGTCCGCGAGGGCCTGGCACGGCGTGCCGAGGCCACCGTCGGCTACGAACAAGGCGTCATCCCGCCCGGCGGCGCGCCCGCCGTGCCGCGCTCGGCGCTGCGTCCCTCCGCGACCGCCACGGAACAGGGCGTCAGGGCCGAGTACTTCCCCACCGCCGACCAGAGCGGCACCCCCGCGGTGACCAGGACCGAGGAGAACGTCGCCCTCGACACCAAGAACCGTCCGCCCGTCCCGTCCCTGCCCGACACCTGGTCCGGCCGCTGGTCGGGGGTCATCGAGGCACCGGCCGACGGCACCTACACCCTGACCCTCGGCTCCAGCGGCGGCGGCATGCGGCTCAGCGTCGGCGGCAAGCTGCTGGTCGACCGCTGGAACGACGTGTACGGCGGCAAGGAGAACGTCACGGTCGAACTCAAGGCCGGTGAGCGGGTGCCGTTCGAGGTCGGCTACCGCAAGCGGTTCGTCTCCTCCCAGATCGCCTTCGGCTGGTACCCCGGTACGGCGAAGGACGCGCTCGACCGGGCGGTGGCCGCCGCGAAGAAGGCGGACGTGGCGGTGGTCGTCGCGGCCGACGACGGTGGCGAGGAGAACGATCGCACCTCACTGGCTCTCCCCTACGGCCAGGACGAGCTGATCGAGGCGGTGGCCCGCGCCAACCCGCGTACCGTCGTGGTGCTCACCACCGGCGGCCCCGTCACCATGCCGTGGCTGAAGAGAGTGCCCGCGGTGATGGAGGCGTGGAAGCCGGGCCAGGAGGCGGGCAACGCCGTCGCACGACTGCTCTACGGCGACGTCGATCCCGGCGGACGGCTGCCGGTCACCTTCCCCGCGGACACCTCGCAGACGCCGGCCGCCGACCCTAGCCGCTTCCCCGGGACCGACGACACCGTGCACTTCTCCGAAGGCCTGGAAGTCGGCTACCGGGCCTTCGACGCCCGTGGCTGGCAGCCGCTGTTCCCCTTCGGCCACGGCCTGTCGTACACCCGCTTCGCCTACAGCGACCTGTCCGTCCGGCCCTCGGGCGACGGCTGGAAGGTGACCGCCACCACGACCAACACCGGCACCCGGACCGGGAGCGCGGTGACCCAGCTCTACCTCGCGCATCCCCACTCGGCAGGGGAACCTCCGCAGCAGCTGAAGGGGTTCACCAAGACTCGTCTCGAGCCCGGGCAGAGCAAGCGGGTCTCCTTCCGGATCGAGCGGAAGGACCTGCGGGTCTGGGACGAGAGCGCCGACCGCTGGTCGGTGCCGCGTGGCGACTACCGCGTCAAGGTGGGCGCCTCCTCCCGGGAGCTGCCGCTGAGCACCGGCCTGCGGGTGCGTTGACCCACACGGCCCGGGCCGGACCATATCGGCGCGGGCGGATCCACACCGGCCCCTGCTGACCGACACCGGTCAGCAGCGATCAACCGATGAGAGGACGCATCGTGAGCCCTCTTCAGGAACCGACCGGACGGCAAAAGACCCGACGGCGTCGCACCATCTACGCGAGCACGTTCGTCGCCGCCGCCGTGACCGCCACGACCCTGCTCGGCGCGTCACCGGCCAGTGCCGACCAGCCCTGGGACGGCCTGCAAGGCTGGGGCGGCGACGAGTTCAGCGGCTCCACCCTCGACCCCGCCCGCTGGGACACCAAACGCGACTGCTGCGGTGAGATCAACGGCGGCTTCCAGGAGAAGGGCCCCTCCCCCGCCGGCCCCAACCCCAACCGCTCCGTCTCCGGCGGCTACCTCCGGCTCAGCTCCGACTACGGCGGTGCCACGCCCACCGGCGCCTACGTGGAGGAGCGCTCCGGCCGCGCGGCCGACGGCGACACCACCGACATGCGGTGCTTCCCCGCTTCGGCCGGGGGCTGCGCCTGGGCCATGCGCTGGAAGGCCGACCCGGCGGCGGCCGGCACCTGGCAGGGCGCGTACGTGTACGGCCGGGACGACGTCACCGAGCTGAACACCCACGAGGTCGACCCGAGCCTCGCACCCGACGGGTCGGCGGTGCAGGCGACCCACATCTGGGGCGACACCAGCAAGGAACCGAGCCCCAACTGGCAGATCGTGCCGATCAACCGCGGTGACTGGAACATCTCCGGCATCCGCATCGCGGCCGACGGGACGGTCACCCGCTACATGAACGGCACCGCCCGGGCCGGCGGCAAGGTCGACCCACAGCAGGGCTACCACCTGTCCATCGGCACGGTGCCGCACGGCCCCGGCTCCACGGCGGCGACCCAGCTCGTCGACTGGGTCCGCGAGTACCGCGGTCGCTGACGCGTCAGGTCCGGCCCGCACCACTGCGGCCCGCCCCGGCAACCGGGACGGGCCGCACCCGCATGCCGCACGCCGTCCGCACCTCTCGGGGCCCGCGGCACACAGCGTCCGGCGCCGCTACGGCCGCGGCGGGGTGTACGACGGCAGCTCGCGCAGATCCGTCGCGCTCGCGGGCCGGATACGCAGCGCCTGGCCGCCGCCGGCGACCATCGACACCGTCAGCCTGGTGGAGGGACGGACCAGCACCGTACGCGTCTCGACGGGCAGCGGGTTGTCCTTCCAGCTGGTCCCGGGTGCGTCGGCATAGATCTCGGCGACGTAGCGTCCGGGAGCGAGGAAGGACAGAGGGACCCGCAGAGACCGGTCGTGATCGTCCGTGAGCGCCCCGAGGTACCAGGTGTCCCCGCTCCGGCGTGCCGTGACGGTGTAGTCCCCGATGGCACTGTCCAGTACCCGGCTCTCGTCCCAGGTGGCGGGCATGTTCCTGAGAAACGTGAAGCCGGGGTGCACGGCGTAGTTCTCGGGGGTGTCGGCGAGCATCTGCAGTGGGCTGAAGAGCGTCGCGTACAGCGCGAGTTGCGCGGCCGACGTGCTCTGCACGCGGGTGCCGAGTCCGGCGGGGTCCCAGCTCACGTTCAACACGCCGGGGGTGTAGTCGGCCGGTCCGCCCAGGTAGCGGGTGAAGGGCAGCATGGTCGCCTGCGCCGGAGGGTTGCCGTCCTTGCCCTTGTAGTGGTGCTGCTCCATGCCGGCGACGCCTTCCCCGGTCATCAGGTTGGGGTAGGTGCGGGACAGCCCGGTCGGTTTGATCGCCTCGTGGGCGTTGACGGTGATGCGGTGCCGGGCGGCCACCTCGGTGACGTACTGGTAGTGCCGCACGGCCCGCTGGTCGTAGTGGCTGCGTTGCACACCGTCCAGCACGAACTTCGTGGCGTAACCGGTCTTGACCGCGTGGATGCCCAGGTCCTCGTAGCGGGAGTAGATCTTCTCCAGGTCGCGTTCGTAGGCGTCGACGAAGCCTCGGGTCTCGTTGTGGGCGATGAATCCCACGTCGTTGGCCTTGGCGTGGCGCAGGATCTCGGGCAGGTCGATGTCGGGCTGGGGGGTGAGGAAGTCCTGGCCCTCCCAGGTGCCGCCGGCGCCGGTGTTCCAGCCCTCGGCCAGCACGTACCCGGCGCCGGCCCGCCGCGCCAGGTCGATGTACTCCTTGACGCGTTTCGTCGTTGCCCCGTGCTTCGGTCCCGCGGTCCACGTGGTGTGCCGCCGCTGGAGCTCCCACCAGACGCCCACGTAGGTGGCCGGCCTGATCCAGGAGGTGTCGCCGTCGCAGATCGCGCAGGGGTCGTTGAGGTTCTCGATCAGGTGGGACTCGGCGAGGTCACCGGGCCGTCCGCCCACCGTCAGGGTCCGCCAGGGGGTGGAGAACGCACCGCGCAGGTGCGCCTTGGCGCCGTCCGGGAGCGCGACGAGTTCGCTGGTGAACACCCCCGGTCTGCCGGGCTGGGCGCGCAGGGTCATGGCCGGGTAGTCGGTGAGGTCGGCCTCGTGCACGGCGATGTAGGAGTTGCCGCTCTTCAGGGTCATGGGCGTCTGGGCGGTGTCCACCGCGGCGAGCGGCAGCTCCCGGTAGTGCTGTTCGTCGGCGTTCCAGTCGGTGCCCGCGGCCAGTGACCAGCTCGCCGCGGCGGGGTCGAGGGCGAACTCGGTCCGCTCGGCGGTCACGGTGTAGGCGTCCAGTCCCGGCTGGGCGGGCAGGCGGTAGCGGATGCCGACCCCGTCGTCGAAGACCCGGACGATCACGTCCAGCCGGAACCCTGTGCCGTCCTGGACCGCGTGCACGGTCAGCTCACGGGCGTGGTTGCGGACGGTTCGGTCGGTCCCCCACTTCGGGCGCCACCGCTCGTCGACGGTCCGGTGCTGCACCGACGTCACGCGCATGTCCCGGGTCAGGCTGGGCCGCCCGGCGAGGTCCAGGCCCAGTCCCGAGGCACCGACGACCACCCGGCCGTGGCGTGACACGCTGTAGCCGAGCCGTCCGTCGTCGGCCGCCACCGCGACGCGCACCGATCCGTCCGGGGACCGCACGGTGTGCTTGCGGTGGCCGTCGGCCTCCGCCAGGGCGGGGCGATCCGTCCCTTCCTGTCCAGGGGCGGCCCGGACCGGTGCGTCCGGCAGCGTGGCGGCGGTGCCGGCGAGGGCGAGTACCGCCACGGCGGCGCTCAGGCGCGACGGCCGGCGCCTCGTGCCACGGAAGGTGTTCATCGTGTGCTCCTCACATCGGGGACACGGACTGCACGAGACGGGCTCGACGCCATGGGCTGCGTGACGTGCACTCGGGCACGGAGCCCGACGGCACGAGGGCCCTGGACGCCGCTCCCCGCCCGGCCTCGGCGCACGCGGAGGCGGGGAGCGGCGGCAGGCCTCGGACGGCCGGTGCGCCGGTGGGGCCGGGTTTCGGGTCAGGGCCGGATGAGGTCGGTGATGCCCCGGGCCTTCAGGTATGCCGCGTCGTCGGCGAGCTCGGCCCGTACGATCGCGGGCGCGCGGCCCTTGGAGCACTGGTCCATGAACGCGTTCATCACCTTGCCGCCGATGCGGGCGTCGGTGCGGTCGCCGGAGAAAACGACGGCTGTCGTGCGTGCGGCGGGCCGGGGAGGTGTGCGGTCGAACTCCCGGATGATCTCCGACAGCCGTACCCCGATCGGCTTGGGCCGCCCGTTCTGCCCGATCAGGCCGAGAGAGTACTCGAGTTCGGGGAAGTCGGGGAGGTCACGCGAGACGTCGTGCGAGCACCACCAGGTGATGCCCCACAGCCCCGCGCAGCGCGCGGCGGCCCGCACGGTGCGTTCCGCGAACTCCGGTGCCCGGCCTTCGGGAATCAGCGGCTTGCCGTCGAAACCGAGCAGGGGCGCGCCGATCTCCTGCAGCCACAAGGTCCGGTCGAGGTCCTCGGGGCGGTGCCAGGAGCGGGCGAGTTCGGTCAGGTACTCGGCGAAGTGCACGGATCCCGTGCCCAGCGGCCCGTACGTCTGCGCGGCGCCGCCGAAGACCCAGGAGTGGATGACGGTGCGGGCACCCTTGGTGGCGGCGTACTCGGGGCGGAACGCGTCGCCCTCCCAGAACCACACGTTGTCGAACTCGGAGTGCACGTGGTCCAGGCCCGGGGCGGCGCGCTCCGCCTCGCCGAGCAGGGTGTCCAGCCAGTCGCCGATCTGCTGCGGGGTCTCCTTGTCCTCCTGCCGGTTCGTCATCAGGTTCATCTCGTTGCCCAGCGTGCTGCCCAGCACGTTGCGGTGGCGCGCGATCCTGGCCGCCGCCTTCCGGACGTACAGCCGCTGCCCGGCCACGATCCGCGGGTCGGCGAAGATGCTGCCCTTGTGGTTGGTGACCGTCCAGCCCGGAAAGAACTCGAAGCTGGACAGATGTCCCTGGAGGAAGTCCACGCTCACGTCCAGGCCGCTGTCGTCCGCGACGCGGATGATCCGGTCGAGCAGGCCCAGCGCCCGTTCGCTGACGATCGCCCGGTCGGGCTGGAAGAGCGGCCACATGCAGAACACCCGGATGTGGTCGAAGCCGAGCGAGGCGATCTGCCGGAGGTCGTCGCGTACGGACCGCTCGTCGAAGTCGTTCCACAGGTGCCACCAGTTCTTCGACGGCGTGTAGTTCACGCCGAACCGCAGGGTCCGGCGCCGACCGTGCCGGCCGCCGCCGGCCACCGCGGATGCCGGAGCCGCCGAGGAGGGCTGGGCGACGGCGCCGGATGCCGCGAGGCCTGTGACGCCGAGCGCCGCGACGGGCGCCGCGGCCAGCAGGGAACGGCGCCCGAGGCCACCGCCGTCACGGGCCTGCGGTGCGCCGGAGGCCGGGGCGAGGTGGGGGGCGTGGTGGGAGACGCCGGGGAGGAAGGGAGGCGTACGGGTCATCTTCTTCTCGGTCTTCTTCTCTGGTCGGCGGTGTTCCACCGGGGCGGGGTGCCAGGAGATTGGCAACGTTGTCAGCACAGCGGGCGGAGCAGATGACAACGCCCATCAGCCACAGGGGCCGATGAGCCTGTCAGATAGGAAGGACACCATGGAGATCAGAAGGCGTCAATGGACGGCGCACGGCCGGACCGGGCAGGAGGGATGACGCGGACCGGGAACCGCCGCGCGTCGGGACCGTACTAGGCTTCTTCCGGCCGTACACGCTCAGCCCTCCTCGCCGGCCGGGGGCGAGGACCTCCCGACACCGCCGGGTGGGCACACAGCGAGGGGAAACCTGTCAGATGAGGGAGCTACGATGACCGTTCCACAGCCCGCGCGGCAGTCAGCCGTCGACCGGGTGGTGCAAGCCCTTGAGGAGCGCATCCTCACCACACTGGAGCCGGGTGACTCCCTGCCGTCGGAGGGCGACCTCGCCGTCGACCTGAGTGTCAGCCGGCTCACGGTGCGCGAGGCGACCCGGACGCTGGCGGCGCGCGGACTCATCGAGGTACGTCAGGGGCGCCGCCCTCAGGTGTCGGCGCCCAACGCCGATCCGGTCAGCGACTTCTTCCGGTACACCGTGCGCCGGGACCCCCGCAATCTGCTGGAACTCCTCGACGTACGCATCGCCCTGGAAGTGCACATCGCCGGCCTCGCCGCACGCAGGGCCACCGCCTCGGCGCTCCAGCGGCTCGACCTGGCCCTGGAAGAGATGTGGCGGGCGGAGGACGAGCCCGAGGCGTACCACCGGGCGGACGTCCGCTTCCACGAGGCCCTCGCCTCCGCGAGCGGCAACAGCATGCTCACGGTGCTCATCGAGGCCCTGGCCGATCCGCTGCACGACAGCCGCCGGCACAGTTACGCCGGTCACGCCCGGCGCGGGCTGACCGTGGCCCAGGTCATCGAGGTCCACGCCGAGATCCTGCGCCGGGTCAAGGACCGGGACCCCAAGGGCGCGTCGGCGGCGATGCGCGCGCACCTCGAACAGACGGAGCGCGATCTGAGGGCCGCCCTGCGTGAGGAGATGAGCGGTCCGGCATCCAGGTGAGTGAGCCGAGGCTCAGTGATTGTCACCCGTCGAGTTGGGCGACCTGGCGAGCAGGGCGGGACGAAGCAGCCTGGTTGTCACCAGCGAGGCATCCGGCTTGACACAGATGCCTCTTCGGCAGTCTTTCTGTCATCGGTAGCGAAGATCAGAAGGTACTTGGTTCTCTGAGACCATAGGCAACACGGCGTGATGCCGGTTCCTTCAACGGGCGCTTCGTCCCCTGCTCACGACGTTTGCTGCACGCAGGGCTTCGGTCCGTGCGGCGTGTCGGAGGCCGGGCGGGCGCCGGTGCGGGTCGCGCCCATGCCGGCGATCACGACGAAGGCGATGCCGGCTGCGGGTGCCAGGCCGGGCTTCTGGCCGAGGACCAGGAGGCCGGTCAGCGTGGCGATGGCGGGTTCCAGGCTCATCAGGGTGCCGAAGGCGGAGGTGGTCAGGCGGCGCAGGGCGAGGAATTCGAGGGCGAAGGGCAGCACGGGGCTCAGGGTGGCGAGGGCGAGCATGATCCACAGGGCTGGCCAGGTCACCTGGGCCGAGACGGTGGGTGCGGCGATGAGCATGCCGAGAACGCCGGCGACGGGCATGGAGACGGCCAGTCCCTTCAAGCCGGTGACGCTGTCGCCGACGCGCTGGGTCAGGAGGATGTAGGCGGCCCAGCAGGCTGCGGCAGCCAGTGCGTATCCCACGCCGAGCGGATCGAGACTGCCGTGCCAGGGCTCGGTCAGCAGGACGACGCCGATCGCGGCCGCCGCAGTCCATACCTTGCGCCCCCGTCCGGGCCCGTACAGGGACACTGCCAGCGGGCCGAGGAACTCCAGCGCGCTCGCGGTGCCCAGCGGCAGCCGGGAGAGGGCGAGCATGAAGAACAGCATCATCCCCGCCGTCGCCGCACCGAGCACGGTGCAGGCCAGCAGGTCCCGGTGGGTGAAGTCGCGGCGCCGGGGCCGGACGAGGAGGAGCAGGAGCACGCCAGCCCACCCCAGGCGCAGCCCCGCCGCGCCCAGCGCGCCGAGCCGGCCGAACAGGGGCACCGTCAGCGCCGAGCCGAGCTGGACGGCGGACATGGCGGCCAGGGACATGAGGAACCCGGTCCGGGCGCCGCCCGGAAGCGGACTGCGGGAAGGTATCAGCGGACTCATGGGCTCCAGTAGAGGATGCGAGCACCGTTCGTGTCCACGTGCCGATCATGGACGATCCGTTCGATGATCCTGAACAATGGATCCATGGAGACACGGCGCCTGCGGCTACTGGTCGAACTGTCCCGGCTGGGCTCGATGCGGGCGGTCGCCGACGCGGTGGGCACCACCACCTCGACGGTCTCGCAGCAATTGTCCGTCCTCGCGAAGGAAATGGGCGCGGCTCTGATCGAGCCGGACGGACGGCGGGTCAGGCTCACCCCGGCGGGCCGCCGCCTGGCCGAACACGCCGTGACCATCCTCGCCGCAGTGGAGACCGCACGCCTCGACCTCGCCCCCGGGGCAGATCCCAACGGCACCCTGCGGGTGGCCGGATTCGCCACCGCCATCCGCGCCCACCTGCTGCCTCTCGTCACCGAGCTGGCCGCCGGCCATCCGCGGCTGCACGTCCTGGTACGCGAGCACGAACCTGCCGAGGCCCTGCAGTTGCTGGCCGCGGACGAGACCGACCTGGCCCTGACCTACGACTACAACCTCGCCCCGGCCGACCCCGACCCGGCAGTGCACGCCACCGCCCTGTGGACAGCCCGCTGGGGCCTGGGCATCCCCGCCCGGGCCGATGCGCCCGAGACGGCGGACACGCTGGACGTCTTCGCCCGCTTCAGTGAGCACGACTGGATCGTCAACTCCCGCAACACCGCCGACGAGACCGTCATCCGCACCCTGGCCTCGATGGCAGGATTCACACCCCGCATCACGCACCAGGCCGACAGCCTCGACCTGGTCCAAGGCATGATCACCGCCGGGCTCGGCGTGGGACTGCTGCCGATCGGCACCCCGACCTTCCCCGAGGTCCGCCTCATGCCACTCACCGGTCCCGAGGTGGTCCTGCGGGCCCACGCAGTCGCCCGCCACGGCCGCCTCACCTGGCCCCCGCTCGCCCTGGTCACCGAACTGCTCGCCCGGCGCACTGCGACCACAGCCGGCAGCACCCCCGCACCGGTACCACGAAAACCTGCCGGATAGCCTGCCACCCGGGATGTTGCACTCATCCGCCCGCGACATCGGTGCGGCAACCGACAGCAAGGAGATCGGTCATGACGAGCACGGCCCGCGCGAGCGTGCAGCACGAGGACGAGCGGGTGCGGGTCACCCGCTGGGACTTCGAGCCCGGCCAGAGCACCGGCCGCCACGTACACGAACACGACTACGTCGTCGTCCCCGTTACCGACGGCCGAACCGATGTCATCACCCCCGACGGCACGGTCACCTCCTCGCAGCTGCGGGCGGGCGAGTCGTACGCCCGGCCAGCCGGCGGCGAACACGAAGTCGTCAACGCCGGCACCCTGCCGCTGGCCTTCGTCGAGATCGAAATGAAGAAGTAGCCATATCCCGGGCGAACGGATTCCGTCGAGCGCCCCTCGCCCTGTGCGGTTCTGGAAGCGGCTCACCCCGCCGAGCCGTGCTTCTACCTCATCCCGCTCGGCGTCCACGATGACCACCGCGGCAAGGGACTGGGCATGGGCCTGCCGGCCGAGAGCCTCGCCCGCATCGACGCACTCGGCGCCCCGCCTGCCCGGAATCGTCGAACCCCGCGAACACCGCCCGCTACGAGAGGGCGGGCTTCACCCCTCGCAACACGATCACCATCGCCACCGGCCACGGCGTCACCACGATGTGGCGCCCGGCCCGCCGACTCGAACCCGAGGACCGTCATCGATCAGGGCCAGACCACCGGGTTCCTGAACAGTCGCAATTGGCGTTGGCTCACAGCTTCGCCGGTGACAATGATCCTGCATACGTGGCACCTATCGTGCTTCGGCTCAGTGAGGGGACCCGCCGGGGCGGAAGGCTCCCGCCCGGCCCGCCGCCCGCGCCGTCCGGAGTGCCGCGCAGGCGCTTTCCGGCCCGCTCAGGACAGTTCCGCGGAGGGCGCGTCCGGCTCCTTGGACCGGTGCGCCCCCTGGTGCGGGGACGCGGAGCCGCGGGCGCGGCCACCGGCGGCGGGTGCCAGGAAGACGGCCGCGACGACGAAGGCCAGCACCAGCGTCATCGCCGGGCGCAGTCCGTAGTGGTCGCCCAGGAACCCGAGGCCGGGCGGCCCCACCAGGAAGGCGACGTACCCGATGGTGGCCACGAGACTGACGCGGGCGGTCTGGTCGGGGCCCGAGTCGCCCGCCGCCGACAGCGCCACGGGAAATCCCAGGGACGCGCCCAGCCCCCAGAACAGCACGGCGCCCGACGCCACGGCGGCATTGTCGGAGAAGACGACCAGGACCAGGCCCACGGCTGCGGAGACGGCACTCGCGCGCATCACGGCGACGCGGCCGAAACGCTCCAGGAAGAACTCCCCGCCGAAACGTCCCGCGGTCATCGCCGCGGCGAACCCCACGTAGACGAGTGAGCCGGCCGTGGCACCCAGGCCGTGGCCGTCGACCATGAGCAGCGGGAGCCAGTCGTTCGCGGCGCCCTCGGCGAGAGCCATCGCCAGGATGATGGCCCCGATCAGCAGGAGCCCGCGGTCCTTCCACGGCGCGGGCGTCGAGCCCCGCTCCGCACCGGCCTGCGGCGCGCCGCGGAGGCCGACCCCGGAGGGGATGCCGCGCAGGGCATGGGGCAGGGCTCCCGCGGCGACGAGCGCGGCGGCGACGAGGTGCCAGAGGACGGGGAACGCCATGGCGGTGGCGGCCATGCCGAGCAGGCCTCCGATGACCGTGCCCAGGCTGAAGCCGCCGTGCAGCAGGGGCAGGACCGCCTTGCCGGTGACGCGCTCCACGTCGGCCCCGTCCACGTTCAGCGCCACCTCGCCGGCGCCCACGCCGGCGCCGAACGCGCACAGCCCCGCGGCGACCAGGAGCGGCGACGGCACGGTGGCGCCGGCCCCGACGAGCAGCATGCCCGAGGGAATCAGGAGCGAGCCGACCTTGATGACCGGTCTCGTGCCGAAGTACGCCACGAGACGGCCGGCACACAGCAGACCGCTCATGGAACCGACGGACAGGCCGAAGAGGACCAGCCCCATCCGGCCGGTGGACACATCCAGTTGGTCGCGTATGTCCGGGGTCCGCGTGATCCAGGACGACATGGCGACGCCGGGCAGGAAGAAGAACAGGAACAGGGCGCCACGGCGTCGGCGCTCGGTGCGATCTGGCAAGGGGAAGCTCCGCTTGAAGTCCATGAGGAGGGCCCGAGGGTGGCAGACACGGGCCTCGGTCCGAGTATGTACAAACGTACACACTACGATGGTGCCGATGGAAGAAGGAAGAGAGAGGCGGACCACTGACATGTCCGGCAGCACCCGCGGACCCAACGACCCGCGGCGGCGCGAACGCATCCTCGACGCGGCACTCGACGTCATCGCCGAGCACGGCGCCATCAAGGTGACCTACCGCAGGATCGCCGAGGCGGCGGGGGTGCCGCTGGGCTCGCTCACCTACTACTTCGACGACATGCAGGATCTGCTCACCTCGGCCTTCACCCGCCTCGCCGAGTCCGTGTCCTCGCGCTACGGGGCCCTGCTGGAGGCGGCCCGGACGCCCGAGGAGGCACGGGAGGCCGTGGTCGAGATCATCTGCGGCAAGGTCTGGGGCACCGACCGCAACCTGCTGCTGAGCTACGAGCTGTACGCCTTCGCCGCACGCCATCCGGAGGTGCGTGAGGTCATGCGGTCCTGGATGCGGGCCAGCCGGGAGTCGCTGGCCCGGCACTTCGACCCCCTGACGGCCCGCGCCCTGGACGCGCTGGTCGAGGGCTTCTCCATTCACAACTCCGTCGACACCCGGCCCACCGACCGCGCGGGGGTGGCGGCCATCGTCGACGCCATCGCCGATCGTCGCGTTCCCGGCGACGGCGGGGGCATCCCGGCGGGCTGAGCCGACGGCGCACCGCGCCCGGGCTCAGCCCGGCACCCCCTCACCACGCTCGGGCACGCCCCGACACCCCGCACCGCGCGCCCGCCACGGCGGAACAGCGCGCCCACGCACACCCAGCCGTCGAGGCTGCGAGCGAACGAACAGGCAGGAGCTTCTTCCCGTGGTGACACCGCGAACCCTTCGCGCCGACGATGCCGGGCTCCGGCCCGTCCTGCGGCCCCGGTCCCTCTCGACGGCCCGCCTTCTGCGCCACCCCGTGGCCGTCGCCACGGTGACGGCCGCCGTCCTCCACCTCCTGTGGGTCTTCACGCTCGCCAACAGCGGCGGCGACCTCGCCGCGCAGGACGCCTGGGCCGAGTTCGCCGGCCGCCACCCCGACTCCGCCTACAACCTCGCCTGGTACGGCGGCATGCACCCGGTCTCCTACAGCGTCGTGTCACCGTACGTGATGTCGGTCCTCGGTGTCCGGACGACGATGATGCTGGCGGGGACGGTGTCGGCCGCACTCCTCACCGTCGTCCTCGTGCGCAGCGGTGCGGTGCGCCAACCACTGGTGCCCGCCCTCGCGGGCGTGGTCGCGCTGTTGTGCAACTCGGTGTCCGGGCGCGTCACGTTCGGGCTCGGCATGGTGTTCGCGCTCGGCGCGGCGGCCGTGGTCACCGGGCCGCCCGCCCGCCTGCGAGCCCGTCGCCGGGCGAAGGCCGCCGCCACCGCGGCCCTCGCCGGTCTCGCGACCGCCTGCTCGCCCGTGGCCGGCCTGTACGTCGGCCTTGCCGCCGTCGCGCTGTTCCTGCAGAAGCGCCGGCCGGCGGCGTACGCCCTCGGTCTCGCGCCCTTGGCCGTGGTGGCGTTCTCGGCCTGGCTGTTCCCCTTCTCCGGGACCCAGCCGATGCCGTTCGGATCGGCCGTCCCGCCCATCGTCTTCGGGATGCTGGTGGCCTTCCTCGTGCCGAAGGAGTGGAAGACCGTCCGGCTCACCGCGGCCATCGACTCCCTGGCGATCCTCCTGGCCTGGCTCATCAGTTCACAGGTCGGGTCCAACATCACCCGTCTGGCGATGCTGTTCGCGGGCGCGACGCTGCTCGCCGCGCTGCCGTTCACCGTGCCGCGCTCCCGCAAGTGGTACGCGATCGTGGTGGCCTTCGCCGGTTTCACCGTCTGGATCGGCGTCAAGACCGTCGACGACGTCGTCCGCACCGCTCCGGCCGCGGCCTGGGCCCGCGAACTCTCCCCCCTGCTTCACCAGTTGCAAAAGGCCGGAGCCGACCGTGGCCGGGTCGAGGTGGTTCCAGCCAGCTCCCACCGGGAGGCTTCGGCACTCGCCCCGTACGTCAACCTCGCCCGGGGCTGGAACCGACAGGCGGACATGGGACGCAACCCGCTGTTCTACGACGGCACACTCGACGCGAGGACCTATCGCGCATGGCTGGACCGCTGGGCGGTCCACCACGTCGTCCTGCCGGCCGACGAGCCCGACAGCGGTGGCGAGCGGGAACGGGAGCTGGTGCGCGGCGGCCTGCCGTACCTGCGTCCGGTCTGGAGCGACGACCACTGGCAGCTCTTCGCCGTGACCGACCCGGCACCGCTCGCCGAACCGCACGCGAGCGTCGTCCGTACGGCACAGGACGAGGTGACACTGAAGGTGACCGAAGCCGGCACGATACGCGTCCGCATCCCGTACTCGCCGTGGCTGAGCCTTGTCGACAAGGCCGGCGAGAGCCTGCGGGCGCCGTACGAGACGGAGGCTTCGAAGCGGGCGCGGCGGGGCGACGGGGACCGCCCGAAGGAGTACGAGAATGCGCACGGCTGCCTGAAGCCGGCCGAGGAGGACCTCTCGGGCGACCGCTGGACGCAACTCCTCGCTCCCCGGCCGGGCACGTACCGGCTTGCGGCTCCCTACCGGATACCCCGCGGCACCCCCTGCCCCGACGAACTGCGGTGAACCGCGCCCCCCACCGCCGAACCGCTCGGCACACGCAGCGGTGCGCTGCGCGTGCCGGGCGGCCGGCGCCGTGCCTTTGTCGCCTTGACGGGCGAGGCCCGGGCGGGGCGGAACGTCCGTCACGTTCAGCCGGTGGTGCGGAACTCCATTTCCATGATGTTGCAGTGCCCCTCGGGCGGGCCGACGTAGCGGTAGTACCGGTACGCGGTGTCGTTGCCGGTCCGGACCGTGGTGAAGGCGTGGTCGCCGGGCCAGTAGGAGACGGTGTGCAGGTCCGTCCACGGGCCGTTCCGGCTGTTGCCCGCCTGGAACTTGCCGCCGATCATCCGCTTGCCCTGGTAGAGCCGCGGCCAGTAGCGGATGGTGTCCACGGTCACGGCACCGCCCGCGTCGACACCGGTGTGGCAGTTGCTGCCGTCGGCGGCGTCGAAGGCCGTCGTGGTGTCACCGTCGGAGGCCTTGTCGTAGGTGCCGGAGCCGATGCCGGCCGTACCGAAGCGCGTGGTCGGGACGACCTTGGCCGGCGGCGGCGCGTCCACGGTGTCCCCGCCGTTGTGCTTCCACACCCGCACATGGTCCACGTACGTCGTCGTGACCGCGGGCGTGGAGCTGTCCGGACCCTTCGTCCAGCCGGTGGAGGAGGCCCAGACCTCGGCGGACAGCAGCAGGTGCAGGCGCTTGGACGGGATCTTGGAGGCGTCGGTGAAGCGGGTGGTCTCCTTGCCGTCGACGTACCAGACGATCTTCTCCGGGTCCCACAGGACGCCGAGAGTGTGCCAGTCGCCGTCGTTGAGGGGGGTACCGACGTAGTCCTGGGTCCGGGAGTCGTTGCCGCCGCCGGTGGGCCAGTGCACCGACTGGTGGTACAGGTCGGGCCGGTCGGCGATGGCCTCGACGACGTCGATCTCCGGGGGCCAGCTGTGGTCCTCGGCGCCGGTCCAGAAGGCGTTGTAGACGCCGGAACCGGTCGGCATCTTCATCCGCGCCTCCATGTAGCCGTACTGGAAGGCGAAGCGGGAGGAGTCCCGCCCCTCTTCGTCCAGGCGGTCACTGGTCACCATGCCGCTGGTCCAGTCGTACGTCCGGCCGTCCCACGGCGTGGTGTGCTTCTCCCTGACCGTGCGCAACTGGAGCGAGCCGTCACCGACGCTGACGTTGCGGGGCATCACCCAGGAGAGCATCCGCCCGCCCGGGTTGTTGTTGCATCCCTGGTCGTTCGTGCCCCAGTTCCAGCACGTCACCCACTTGTCGCCGTCGAGCGTGGTGCCGTCGAAGTCGTCCTCGAAGGTGAGGGTCCAGTCGTTCGCGGGCGGCGGATCTGCGGCGTGGGCGCGGGGCAGGTGGACTGCGGTCGCCGCGGCCAGGGCCAGGACGAGGACCAGGAGCGTCCTGATGGCCTGTAACCGGTGGGATCTTGGAGCGAAGAGCACGGGGAACCTCCTCATGGGGCGGGGGGAACAGGGATGGGGGCGGCGCTGAGAGCAGGAGAAGGCAGAAGACAGCCTTGCCGCTGTCAGATAGGTTTCCCGAGATTTAACCCGCCCGCCAGTACACGAACAAGGCTGGTGCGGCATGGATTGCGGGCTGCTCGATCCATTGACGTCCGACGGGGCCCATGGTTTCTTGTCACCACATCTGACAGGTGTGCCCCCACCACGAAAGACGCGAGCCCACTCCTCCGCTTTTTCACCGCGCAGGACCTTGCTCCGACAACGATGTCGCCCGTGCACAAGGAGCCCCATCCATGACCACGCGACCGTCCCGACGTACCGTACTGGCCACGGCAGCCCTCGGGGGTGTGACCGCCTTCGGCTCCGTCTCGCCCGCTGCCCTCGCCGCCGCACCGGCCGCCACGCCAGGCTCCCGCCCGAGGCCCGGGCTCCCCGTGGACACCTTCATCGGCACGGACGGCAACGGCAACGTCTTCCCCGGTGCGCAGGTTCCCTTCGGTTTCGCACAGTTGGGTCCCGACATGACCGGCGCACCCACCCACGGGTACAAGACCGGCGCTCCGGTGCTCGGCTTCAGCCAGACCAAGGCCAGCGGTACCGGCGGCGGCATGTGGGGGAATCTGCGGATGCTGCCCTACACCGGTCAGGTCACAGCCGATCCGGCCACCGCTCCCGTCACCGCCGAGGAGACCAAGCCCGGGTACTACACGTGCACGCTCATCGCCTCCGGCATCCGGGCCGAACTCACCGCCGAGCGACTGACCGGGCACGCCCGCTTCGCCTACCCCGCGACCGGCGCGGCACAGCTCCAGCTCGACGTGACCAGCGCCATCGACTTCGGCACCAAGGACTCCTGGCAGCAGCGCCCGCAGCGGGTCGAGGTGCACGTCGTCGGCGACGACCGGATCGAAGGACTGGTGGAGTTCGCCGGCGGCTGGAACAGCGGCCGCTACACCGTGTACTTCAGCCTGCGCGCGGACCTGCCCTTCACCACGACGACCACCTGGGTCGGCACGCGCCTCACCCCCGGCGGCCGGGACGTCGTCGCCGGGGCCGGGGACCGCGTCGGCATCACGATGACGTTCCCCGAGGGCCGCACGGTGTCGGTGCGGACCGGAATGTCGCTGGTCTCGGTCGCCCGGGCGCGCCGCACCGCGGACCGTTCGGCCCGGCACTTCTCCACGGCCCGCAGACGGGCCGCCTCCCTGTGGCGGGACGTTCTGGGCACGATCGCCGCGGACGGCGGCACCGACGAGCAGCGGTTGATCCTGGGCAGCGCACTGCGCAACGTCCATATCGGGCTCAAGGACATCACAGGTGAGGACGCGCTCGGCGGCAGTCAGGCTCCGCACTACACCGACTACTTCGCCCTCTGGGACACCTTCCGCACCGTTCATCCGCTGCTGACCCTGATCCAGCCCGAACGGCAGCGCGACATGGTCAACTCCCATATCCGTACCAGCAAGGAGTTCGGCTGGGGCTTCGACGGACTGCTGGCGCACTCCCCCGGGCTCACCCAGAACGGCACCAACGGCGACGTGATGATCGCCGACGCCTTCGTCAAGGGCCTGGACGGCATCGACTACCGCGACGGTCTCGACCTGATGCTGCGCAATGCCGAGCACGAGTCCCCCCACCCCATGAACTACGGCCGCGAAACGGTGGACTACATCAAGCACGGCGGATGGCTGCCGATGGACTACACCGGATCGCTGCCCCTCGACCACGGCGGCCACGGCCGGACCGTCAGCCGCACCCTGGAGTACAACTACAACGACTTCTGCATCGCCCAGGTCGCCGCGGGGCTCGGCCGCCGGGCCGAGGCGGAGCGGCTGCGCCGGCGGGCGCGCGGCTGGCGCTCCCTGTGGGACGCCAAGACCCTCTCGGTACGGCCGAGGTTCTCCGACGGCCGGTGGGCGGACCCGTACAGCAAGTGGTGGGCCGCCCCCTGGGACAAACAACACACCAACGGGGCCTGGGAGTTCGGCTGGTTCGCAACGCCCTATTACGAGGGCAGCGCCATGAACTACTCGACCTACGTACCGCACGACAACGCCGCTCTGGTGGCCGCCTGCGGCGGTGACGCAGCGTTCACCGCCTGGCTCGACGAGCTGTTCGCCCGCCCGCACTGGGACGGCGGATTCGACCCCGGCAACGAGCCGGCGTTCCTCGCGCCGTGGCTGTACCTGCACGCCGGACGCCCGGACCGCACCGCCGAACGAGTGCGCTCCCTCCTCTCGGACCACTACCGCCCGGCACGCGGCGGCTGGCCCGGCAACGACGACTCGGGCGCGCTGTCCGCGCTGTACGTCTTCTCCTCCCTGGGCCTCTTCCCCAACGCCGGCCAGGACTTCTACTACCTGGGCAGCCCGCTGTTCCCGGAAGCCGAACTCCAGACAGGGCACGGCCGCCGGCTCCGGATCGTCGCCCGAGGCACCAGCGGGTCGCGCAAGTACGTCCGCGGCGTCCGGCTGGACGGACGGCCTCTGGACCGGGCCTGGCTCAGCCATGACGAGCTGGTACGGGCCCGGGTCCTGGAGTTCGACATGACGGACCGTCCCAGCGACTGGGGAACCCGGCTGCGTCCGCCGGCGCGGTGATCCGGGCGACGGCCTCGGCGGTGAGTGCCCGGTCGTGCGGACCGATGTCCAAGGCCCGGTTGTCCCAGGGCCCGGTGAAGGACGGGCCCATCGGCGAGGGCGACCAGTTGACGGGCGACGTCCGGGGGGGGAAGTGCTGCGCGAGGATGTCCAGGCCGCGGTGCGCCCGCACCCGGACGAGTTCGTGCCTGGCCTTCTGCTGTACCCCGGCTGAGGTGGTGCCCTTCTTGAGGAAGCCGGTGTCGTCGATGATCAGCACCCCGCCCGGGCCGAGCCGTTCGGCGATGTGGTCGCGGACATCGTCCCCGACCACGTCGGCGTCCCACCGGGCGCCGTTGAGCAGGTGCTGCAGACCTGCCGGGTCACGGTGGCCCGCCCACTCGGCCGGCTGCCAGCCGTTCTTGCGTCCCACCGGAGCCGGCAGACCGCGGACGTAGTCCCGCATCCGCCGGCGCAGATCCGCCCGGGCGAACCGGCCCGCCACCCGAGCGAACACGTGCCCCAACTCGCTCTTCCACTGGTCGGCTTCAGCCATCGCCTCCACACCCGGACAACGGCAACGGCCAGCTCAGGACACGAAATCTGACTGGAGTACTGAGGAAGACCACCACCCGGCAGGTCATCGAGCGGACGGAGCAGATCGTGGCGGACGCCCACGGGCCGCATCGGGTGCGGCTGCCTGCCCGCTCGTCGCTGTACCGGCTGGTGAAGGCGCTGGCGGATCCGGCCGAGCCGCCGGGCAGTGCGGCGCGCACCGCCACCGCGGCGGGCCGGGCCGGTGGCCCGCCTGCCGCGCTGCGGCCCGCGGAGCGGGTCCATGTCGCCACCGCCCGCCTGGGGACCGGTGCGGTGGGCGAGGACGGGGCCGGGGAGAAGGTGGCGACAACGGCCGCTCTGGATCAGGCGAGCGGCTGCGTGCTGGCCGCCGTACTGCGCCCTGAGCAGGGCGGGCCGGTGAAGCTGTCGGTGCTGCTGGCCGAGATGGCCGTGCCCGGCCCGCTGCGCCCGGGCTGGCCTGCCCTGCTGGAGCAGGCCCACGCGGGCAGGCCGGGGCGGCGGCTGATGTCCTTGCCCGACCGGATCGAGGCCACTGCGGCGCAGCCGGCGGCCGTGCCCGAGACCCTCGTCCTCGACCACGGGACCGTCGGTATCACCTCGACGTTCCTGACCGTGTGCGAGAGCCTCGGCATCAGCCTGGAGCCGGCACCGCCCCGGATGGCGGACGCCCGCCGTGGTGCCCTGCGCGCCCTTCAGGTACTCGCCGGCCTGTTCTCCCGGCACGCGGTGGCGGCCCGGCCGCCCGCCACCGCCGCGGGCGAGAACCAGGCGGTCGAAGCGGACGGGGCGTACTGGAGCATGCCGCAGCTGCAGGACCTGCTGGACGAATGGGTCCTCGCCGTGTGGCACCATCGCCCCCAGGAGCAGCTGCAGCATCCGCTGCTGCCCCGGGCGGGGCTGGCGCCGCAGGAGATGTGGGAACTGCTGCTGGGCGCGGCCGGGAGGATGCCGCTGCCGCTGGCCGGGCAGCACTATGGCGAACTGCTGCCGGGTCGCCGGTGCACGGTGGCCGAATCCGGCATCCGGCTGGGCGGGCGCCGCTGCGACGATGCGTGCCTGGACGAACACCGCGGTCGCGAAGGCCGGTTCGAGGTCCACCATCACCCCCACGACCCGCGGCAGGTCTTCGTCCGGCTGCCCGACGGCCAGCTCCACGCGGTGCCATGGGCGCAGGGCGAGCACGCCTGGCGGCCCTTCGGCGAACTGCTGCGGCGCGCCGCACCGCCGCCGGGCGGCGACCGCGCCGGCCCTGTCCCAGGGTCGGCGCAGGCCCAGGAGGCGGCTGCCCGGGGCGGGACCGGTGGCGGCGCGGTGCCCGGCACCGCCGGCGGCGGCACGGTGGCCGTGGAGCCGGACGGGTTCGGGGTGTATGACGCCGCGGCGGAGGCCGGGCAGTGGTGAGCACCCTTGGCCGCCCGGCCCGCGCCGTGGCCGCCGCCCCACGCCGGCAGGTCAGGCTCGGGGCGTATGTGACGTTCGAGGGCCGGCCCTGGCAGGTGGCCGCCGTGGCCGGGGCCTCGGTACGCCTGGTGGACACCGCCGGGCAGATCGCCTCGGTGCTGGTCTCGCTGCTGTTCGCCGATCCCACCTTCGCGGTGGTGGACTGTCCGGCCCCCGCCGCGGCGCCGTGGGGCCTGCTGGAGGCGGTGCCCGAACGGGAGCGGGAGAGGGCGATGGCCTGGCAGCGGCACATCCGTGAGATCGAGACCGGGCTGCCCGGCGGCCCGGGCAGCGGCGGGACGCCCCGGCCCGCCTACGACCCGCAGCGCACCTAGATGGCCGAGAGGGAGCAGGCCAAGGCCGGCGAGCTCGCGCAGCTGGGCTGGCCGCGGGTCAGCCGGGCCACCGTGCGCCGCATGCGCGCCCGCTACCACACGGGCGGCGTCATGGGCCTGGTCCGGCAGCGCAAGCCGTCGAGCGCGACCGGGCGTGCGGATGAGCGGGTGGTGGCCGCGGTGCTGGAAGCGCTGCGCCGCCAGCGCGGCCGCTCCACGGGCACGCTGAAGGGGCTGCGGGAGGTGACCGGGCAGATCCTGGCCGACGCCCACGGGCCGGGCGCGGTGGCGCTGCCGGCGCCGTCGACGTTCAACCGGCTGGTGCGGGTCCTGGCCGACCCGCTGGAACATCCAGGCCGCCCCGCCCGCACCGCCACCGCCGTGCCGGTGCGCCCGTTCACGCCGGTGGTGGCGCTGCGGCCGGGGGAGCTGGTGCAGGTCGACACCACCCGGCTGGACATCATGGCCATCGGCGAGGACGGCAAGCCGGTGCGCCCGGAGCTCACGATCGCTCTGGACGTGGCGACGCGGTCGGTGGTGGCGGCCGTGCTGCGCGAGGAGAGCACCCAGGTGGTGGACGCGGCCCTGCTGCCGGCGGAGATGGCCGTGCCTCACCCGGTGCGGCCCGGCTGGGGCGAGCAGCTGCGTCTGGCGCGCGCCGCCGTCCCCTACGACCGGCTCCTCGCCCTGGACGCGCGGCTTGAACAGGCGGCGGCCCGGCTGGTGGTGGTGCCGGAGACGATCGTCATCGACCGCGGGCGGGTGTTCGTCTCGGGTGCGTTCCTGGCCGCCTGCGAGACCCTCGGGGTGAGCGTGCAGCCCGCTCCGCCCCGCTCCCCCACCGCCAAGGGCGCCGTGGAACGGGCCTTCGGCAGCATCAACAGCCTGTTCTCGCAGCACGTCGCCGGCTACACCGGCTCCCACATCCTGCGGCGCGGCCAGGCGGTGGAGGGTGAAGCCCGCTTCACCGTGGCGCAGTTGCAGGAACTGCTGCCGGTGCGCTTCCACCCGATCGCCGGCCGCGGCGTGCGCATCAACTACCGCACCTACGACCACACGATGCTCAACGAGCATCGCGGACGGCCCTCGCCCACCGGGCCCGGCGGCAAGTGGGAGGTCCGCCTCAACCCGCACGACGTGAGGCAGATCTACCTCCGCCTGCCCGACGGGCAGTTGCACGAGATCCCGTGGATCCACCGCGACCACGTCCAGGCTCCCATGAGTAAGGCCACCTGGCGCCACCTGCGCACCACCCTGAAGCAGCGCGTCGAACGCGAGGCAAACGAAACCGCCCTCGCCGAGGCCGCCGACCAGGTCCTGCGCCACACCCGGCCCCCGGTCCCGGCAGCACCCACACCGCCCACCGCGACGCCGGGCGCGCCCGCCGGGAAGGCAGCCTCCCAGGCGGCAGGCGGTGTCCGGGCAGCGCCGCACCGCCCCGCGGCCCAGGCCACAGCCGAGGCGGAGGCGAGCCTGGATGCGCTGGATGCCCGAGCTCCCGCCGAAGTCCGCAACGACAGCGCCGACGAGACGGGCGCGCACCCGCTGCCGGGAAGCGGCGCACTGACGCTGTACGACGCCGACCAGGAGGCCGAACTGTGGTGACCCCTGCCCGCCTTTCGCCCCCGAACGACGGGGAGGCGGCCGCAGGCACGGTGACGACGTTCGACGCCTTCGCCCGCTTCGCCCACGCCGCGCCCCTCACGCCACCGCAGCCTGGCCAGGCCCCCCGTACGCTGGAGGAACGCCTGGCCTGCCACTCGCAGTTCGTCACCGTACGCACCCCGGCCATCGAATCCCTGGCACGCCAGGTCCGCACGCTGATGATCCTGGGCCGGCACCAGCAGGCCACCGCACGGCCATCGCTGATCGTCACCGGGCCGGCCACCACGGGCAAGACCACCGCGCTGCTCCAGGTCGGCCGTACCTGCCACCTCGCCCACACCCGCCGCGCCGCCCCGGGCGACACCAGCGTGCCTGTCGCCTATGTGCTGGTACCGCCCGGCGCCACCGCCAAGACCCTGGCCTGCGAGTTCGCCCGCTACCTCGGCATCCCCGTGGCCGCCCGCATGACCACCGCGCAGATCACGACCGCCGTCTGCCACACCTACACCACAGCCGGCGTCAAGCTCGTACTGATCGACGAGATCCGCCGGCTCAACCCCTGCACCACCTCCGGCGCGGAGGCCGCCGACCGGCTCAAGGACCTCACCGAACGGGTGCCCGCCACCTTCGTCTACGCCGGCATCGACGTCACCGCCGGCACGATGTTCACCGGGCTGCGCGGCGCGCAGCTGGCCGGACGCGCCTCACTGATCGACTGCGGGGCGCTGCCCGCCCGAACCGGCCACCGCGAGCCGTTCCGCGAGCTGATCACCGCCCTGGGAGTGGCCCTCGACCTCACCTCGCACCGACCGGGCAGCCTGCCCAGGCTGGCGCCGTACCTGCACGAACGGACCGCCGGACGCATCGGCAGCCTCTCACGGCTGATCCGCCAGGCCGCCATCGAAGCCATCTGCGACGGCACCAAGCGCATCACCAAAACCCTGCTGGACACCATCGCGCTGGACCACCTCGCCGAAGAGCACTACCGGCCCCGCGCCCTCGCCCGCCGCGCCCGCCCCGGCCGGTGACCGCCCCCACCCGGGCCCGCCTCGCACCCGCCGACCACGACCTGCTCTGGCAGCGCCTCACCACCCGCTGAACCAGCCCCCACCCCACACCGCCCCAGCCCTCTCACAGCCGGCCAGCATCGATACCTATGGACGCGCCAACCACACTGAGCAAAAACCACCACCCCGCTCAGCGCACTGCGCAACACCAAACACCCAGCTCAACCCACGTATCCCCCGACACCGGACACTCGGTTCCGTGTAAACCCCACCGACTGACCAGAACTACCACCCAGTACAACTGAACAACAGCAGGCCACCATCAAGATCGATAAGCACACCATCAACTACGCCATACCCTGGACGCCGCGCAGCACGGCTGCGTCGTCGTCGCCTCCGTGCTCGGCTTCTTCGGCGGTCCCAGGGTCCCGCCTGCAGCGCCGGCAAGGGTGGCGTGGTCCGGCCGGCCAAGGCGCTCGCGGTGGCGCGGGCGGCGGAGGGCATCCGGGTCAACGCTGTCGCACCCGGCTGGATCCGTACGGGACCGGCCGGCAACGTGCGGGCGGACGGCGAGGCGGATCGGCACATCCTGACTTGTACGCCCATGTGTCGCTGGGGAGGACCCGGTGGCGTGGCCGGCGCCGTCGCGTTCCTGGCGGGAGCCGGCACGGTATTCGTCGCCGGTACCGTTCTCGCGGTGGACGGGGGTACCTCGCGGTGTGAGCGGGGGCGGGCGCTGCTCAGGCATCCTCGGCCCCGTGGCCGGACGCGGGCGGACAGGCCGCCGCTGTGATCGGTACGTGGGTGCCGCCCCGCCCTTCGCCGTCCAGCAGCCGTCCCATGCGTTTGGCGGTGTGGAGGGTGATGCCGCGTTCCCTGATGCGCAGTTCCGGGTGGCGGCGCAGGATGCGTTCCTCCAGGGCCGCGCAGTCGCCGGGTGAC
Organism: Streptomyces sp. NPDC006134; assembly: GCF_040628835.1. Taxonomy (NCBI): domain Bacteria; kingdom Bacillati; phylum Actinomycetota; class Actinomycetes; order Kitasatosporales; family Streptomycetaceae; genus Streptomyces; species Streptomyces sp. NPDC006134. Next base: position 65,910 of record NZ_JBEXTV010000038.1, read on the forward strand.
CGCAGCCACACCGACAGCAGCAGGTTGTCGCGGCCCGTGACGGACGCGCACAGCCGGGTCTCGGGCATCCCGGCCAACGCCTTGGCGGCGGCGTCCGTGCCGGGGCCGGGCGCCGCGATCCGGAAGGTCGCGATGACGGGCCAGCCCGCCAGCCGCTGGGTCAGGTCGCACCGGAAGTAGACCTCGCCTCCCGTGATCATCCGCCGCAGCCGCCGGCGTACCGTGGTCTCGCTGAGTCCGCACTCACGTGCCAGTTCCGCGTGGCTGCGACGCGCGTCGGCGCCGAGGGCGACCAGGAGCCTGCGATCGCTCTCGTAGGGGCCGGTGCCCGGTCCCGGGCGGCCGTGGCTGTCGCCGCGCAGATCCGCGCGCTGCCGCTCGTTGAGCGTGTGTACCAGCCATCCGCTGCCCTCCCGGTGGACCGCGGTGCAGATACTCAGCCGTACCGAACGCACCCCGCTCAGGCCGCCCAGCCTCCGGCTGACGAAGTGGTCGAGGGAGCGCAGGTCGCGGGCGGCGACTCCCAGGAACAACTGGTGCTCCCCCGTGGTGCGTTCGAGGCTGAACACCGGTCCCCAGGAGCGCAGGCGCGCGGTCAGGGACTCCAGCGCCGCCGCCTCGCAGGCGATGTCCACGTAACCGACCACCGAAGCGTGCCGCGCGGGATAGGCCGTGATCCAGGCCGCACCGCTGCCGGAGAGGCGACGCCATCGGCGGGCCGCGGTGGTGGCGTCGATGCCGATGACCGCGGCTATCCGGGACCAGGGCGCCCGTGGGTCCAGCTGGAGTGCCTCGACCAGTGCCAGGTCCGTCTCGCTCAGTTCGGTGATGCCGTGCGCGAGGCCGGTGGAGGCGGGCGTGGCGGCCGGCGGGAGGGCGGTGTCGGTGGAGTGCACGCTTTCATCCTGACAGTGCCAGAGGGCGGTGGTGGCGGTTTTCCGGCGATAGACGGGGCCGGGTGCCGGATTCCTGCGATCTGGCGGCGGCGAACGGCGAGCGGTGCAGGGTTTCCGCCAAGCGTCGGCTCGCCAGCGGGAGGACACCCGTGCACCGAACCACTCGTACCACCGCGGTCCTGCTCTTCGTGGCCTGGGCCGTGGACTACATAGACCGGCAGGTCATCAACCTGGCCCTGCCGTCGATCGGTGACACCTTCGGTCTGACCCACGGCCAGCGGGGCATGATCCTCTCCGCGTTCTTCGTCACGTACGCGCTGACGCAGATTCCCGCCGGTCTGATCGCGGGCCGCTTCGGCGGGGTGCGGGTGATGTGCGCGGCGCTCGCCCTGTGGTCGTTGTTCACCGGGCTCACGGCGGTCGCCTGGTCCTTCGCCGCTCTGCTGGTGTTCCGCTGCCTGTTCGGGGTGGCCCAGGGACTGTTCCCGGCGGCCGCCCTGGAAGCGCTCAGCCGCCGCAGCGTTCCCGAGCAGCGGCTCACGGCCAACGGCTGGGTGCAGAGCTCCAACGCGGTCGGCGGTCTGCTGGCCGCCGTGCTGGGCGGGCTGCTGCTGGCGCACTGGGACTGGCGCGTGATGTTCGTCGCCGTCTCCGTGCTGGGACTCGGAGTGGTGGCCGCGATCCGGCGCTGGATGCCCGCCCCGCTTCCGGCGGAACGGACCGGTCCCGTCCTGCGGCGCGGCGGGAAGGGCGCCTGTGCCCTGCTGCGGTCCCCGTCCGTCTGGGGTTTCGCCGTCATGTTCTTCGCGTACGACGCCGTGGTCTGGGGCCTCAACAGCTGGAGCGCCTCCTACCTGATCGAGGAGCGTGGCCTGCGGGTGGGCGACGCCGGGCTCGTGTCCCTGGCGCCGACCCTCTGCGCGGCGGCCGCCGCCGTCGTCGGCGGGCGGCTGTCCGACCGGTTCGAGGGCCGGCCCCGTCGCATCGTCGTGCCGGCCATGTCCGCCGCCGCCGTTCTGCTGGCCGTACTGCCGCTCACCGACTCGCTGGGCGGGTTCGTGGTGGTGGGCACGCTCATCAGCACGGTGATCGGCCTGTGCTACATGCCCTGTTTCTCGGTGCCCCTGCGCAGTCTCCCTCCGGACCTGGCGGGTGCCGCGTCGGGCGTCATCCTCTTCGGCGGGCAGCTCTCCGGGATCGTGGTGCCCACTCTGTTCGGCCACGTGGTGGACGTCTGGTCCTACCGGGCCGCCTTCTGGTCGCTGGCCCTCGGTCCCGTCCTCGCGATCACCGCCGTGCTCTTGCTGCCCCAGACCTCCCACCATTTCCTGGCGCGTCTTCGCGCCGTCGTCGGCGACACCCGTACGAAGGAGGACGACAGCGATGCGTCCACAGCTCCCCACTCCGCCTGACACCGGCCTGGCCACCGGCCTGGCGGCTCACCTCCCGCACTGGGAGGACGTCTACCGCGAGCTGCACGCCCATCCCGAACTCGCCTTCGAGGAACACCGCACCGCGGCCGCCGTCGTGCACGAGCTGTCCCGCCTCGCGGGCTGGGACGTGACGGGACAGGTGGGCGGCACCGGCGTGGTGGCCGTGCTGCGCAACGGCGCCGGGCCGGTGGTGTGGCTCAGGGCGGACATGGACGCCCTGCCCGTGCACGAGGAGACCGGCCTGCCCTACGCCTCCACCGAGGCGGGCGTCATGCACGCCTGCGGTCACGACGTCCACGTGGCCGCCCTGCTGGGCGCCTGCCGGCAGCTGGCCGCGCATCCCGAGACCTGGCAGGGGACCGTGGTGGCCGTCTTCCAGCCCGCGGAGGAGGTGGGCCGCGGGGCGCAGGCGATGCTCGACGACGGTGTCCTGGACCGGTTCCCCCGCCCCGAGGTGGTCCTCGGCCAGCACGTGGGCCCGCTGCCGGCGGGGCTGGTGATCACCCGGCCGGGCACCGTCATGGCCGCGGCGGACAGCGTCCGCGTGACCCTGCACGGCACCGGCGCCCACGCCTCCACGCCCCACCTCGCCGTCGATCCCGTGGTGATGGCGGCTGCCGTGATCATGCGGCTGCAGACGCTCTCCGCGCGGTTCGCGCCGCTGGCTCCCTCGCCTCTCCTCACGGTCGGTGCCGTACACGCCGGCACCGTCCCGAACGTCATCCCGCACACGGCGGAACTGCTCTGCAGCCTCAGGACCTTCGACGAGCAGACCCGCGAGGAGGCACTCGCCGGCCTGGGACGCGTCGTGCGCGCGGAGGCGCAGGCACAGGACGCCCCTGCGCCGCCGGAGATCCGGACGTACGATTCCTTCCCCCTGACGGTCAACGACGCGGACGCCACCGCGCGCGTCCTGAAGGCCCTGGAGTCCGCGGGCACGCTGGGTCACGTCCTGCCCGCCCCCCTCTCGGCCAGCGAGGACTTCGGCCGCTTCGGGACGGCCGCCGGCTGTCCTTCGGTCCTCTACCACTTCGGCGGCGCCGACCCGGCCGGCTTCGACGCCGAAGCCGTCGCCGCCCTGGAACGCGGAACACTCCCCCCGGGCACGGTCATGAACCACTCCCCGCGCTACGCGCCCTGCGCACCCCACGCCGTGGCCGCCGGAATCCGCCATCTCCTCACCGCCGCCGGGGCGTGGCTGAGCGCGCCCGCAACCGGCGGCTCTTGGGAAAGGACCACCCCATGACGCACTGGAAACCCCTCGTCCTCGCCGTCGCTCTCGCCCTGTCCACGGCCACACCCGCCACCGCGGCGCAGACCGGCGGCCCCGGACGCGACGCGCCGTCGGCACCCGCCGTCCCCGACTGCGCCTGGCATCCGCTGGGCTACCGCTCGTCCAATGTGGCGTACCCGGACACCAACTCCCAGTACTGGTTGCTGCACTACACGGTGCAGAAGGGTCTCACCATCGAGCTCGACGGCCGTTATCCCGACGCCCGCTACGCCTCCTTCGCCACCTACGACGCCTTTCGCGACAGCTTCACCGGACCCGACGGCTCCCCCTCCGTCCTGACCGACCACCGGATCACCCCGGACCGGGGCAGTCACAACCCCTACCGGGAGCACAGCCGCCCCGGGGGCAAGTTCACGGTGTCGGTCACCGACCGTGCCGCCGGCCGGCGCAACACCCTGCCGCTCGCACCCGCCGGAACACCGGAAGGCACCGAAGGAACGGTGATCTACCGCGTCTACCTGCCGCACGGCGAGATCCGGCTGCCGAAGGTCACCTTCCTCCGTGACAGCCACCGGGTACACGTCGCGACCTGCGACGACGCCCTGCCCACCAGCCCCCCGGCACCCGCTGCGAAAACCGCGCGGAATGCCACCGGGACCGGCCCCGGGCCCATACCGCCCTCCCCCGCCGCCGGCGAGCCGGCCCGCCCGGCCTTCGCCCGCCTGGGCGGCTCCGGGCTGTACCCGAATCCCGACAACGCGTACGTCGCCACCGGCTTCGACGCCCCGCCTTTGGGACAGGTCCTCGTCGTACGCGGCAAGGCGCCCGCGGGAACCACCGGCAACCGGGCGCGGCCCTGGCCCGACCCGAAGGCCCAGGTGCGGTACTGGTCGATGTGCGACAACCTGTGGTGGGGCCCCGGCGAGGTCGTCGCCAATCCCATGCCCGACGGCACAGTGGACACGGGCTGCCGCACGGACTCCGACACCCGTCTCACCGCCGACGGCACGTACACGTACGCCGTCGGCAGAGAGGAACAGCGGGCAGCCGTCGAAAGCGTTCCGGGCGTCACCTTCCTGCCGTTGTCCGCAGCGACACCGACCGACAAGCACCTGCTGATCCTCCGCAACATGCTGGCCGATCCAGACTTCACGGAAGCGATCCAGCACGTCCCCGCCGGCAGCGGCCCGGCCCACACCGCCGAGGTGATGGGTGACCACTACCCGAGGACGGCCTACTGCGACCTCGCCTCACTGACCGCATCCGGTCCGGAGGCCTGCCCGGTCGCCTGACGACAAGTGCCTCGGCCGCCTCGCCTTTCCCCATAGCGGCGCCGCCTCTTGCCGGCTCCGGCAGTCAGGTGAAGATATCCGGAAAATCCGGCCTGGAGCCGGTGTCCGCGGCAGAGCGGGGACGCATCGGGCGCGGCTTTGGGCAGGTCTTTGCCGCGGCCCTGGCCCGGACGATACCGGGGCCGCCGCACGCCTCGGCCGCGAAGGCGCCGAACGCCTCGGCGAAGGCGGCCGGGGCGCGGAACTCCACGCCGAACGCCCGGCCGTCCGGCAGGGGGACCCACACCACCCGGTCGAACCGGGCCCATTCCAGCACCGGCTGGTCGTCCGCGGTCGACCGTCCCTCCAGCCACAGCCGCGCCACGTGCAGCGGGTTCACCTTCTCCATCGGCAACCGCTTGCGTCGCACCCGCAGTTCACGCGTCGCCGGCTCGACGCGCTGGTCCTACTTCGGGTACGGGAACCGCTGACGCACTTCACGAGGACGGCCACACGCGCGGCCCGGGCATCAGGCTTCGGTGACCGTCGTGGTCACGGGTGTGCCGAGCTCGACGGTTCTGCTCACGGTGCAGAGACGGTCGTGGGATGCCTTCACCGCGCGGGGCAGGATCGCGCGGGCGCGTTCCGCTCCCTCGTCGTCCGGGAAAGCCACGGTGAAGGTGACCTCGAGGTTCGTCATGCGGTTGCCCAGGTCGTCGCTGATCTTGTCCCCGGTGACCGTCACGGAGAACCGGGTGGGCTCCGCGTGACGGCCAGTGGCGATGTCGACGTCCACGGCCGAGCAGCCGCCGATCGCGGCCAGGAACAACTCGACCGGGGTGAACCCGGTGTTCTGACCGCTGTCCGAGGACGTACCGAAACTGATCGATCCGCCGCGGGTGTTGGTCGCCAGGAACCGGCCGCTGCTGGTGCGTTCGACGACGACGGAACGCTCCGAATGTTCGCTCATCTCATCGACATTAGTCGCATCCGTGCACGAGGCCACCGCACTGAGCCTCCGCCGGCTTGAAGCCACAGGTCAAAGGGCTGGTGTGATCCGTTCTCAGGGTGCTCACGCTGGTCGTGGGCGGTTGTCATGGGTGTAGATCCAGACCCCGTCACCAGCGTCAGGGCGCTGGTCGCCGGGTCGGCGCTCGCCACCCCGATGCCGTGGCCGGCGTCGCCACCGGTGTAGGCGCCCAGACAGACGCGTAATCCGCCATCGGCTCCGGGACAGGAGACGGCCCGCTGTGCCTGCCGGACAAGCGCGAGTCCTCCGGCGACCGCGCCGAGCAGGGGCAGGACGGCGCGCCGGGCGGGGTGGTGCTGCCGTTCGGCCATCGTTCCTCAGCCGTCTCGGGCGCCCCGGCGCACTATCGGCAATCGTCTGGCGCGGGGGCAGCAGTTGCCGTAGGGTGCCGGACGGCCTTTATGGGAGCGCTCCCATAAAGGTCCACGCAATCCTTCCGACCTCACCCGATGGAGAACTTCCCATGCGCTCTCCCCTCCCCTCCGTCCGGCGGCTGCCCCGGCTGCTCGCCGCCGTCGCCCTGGCCGGCGTCACGGTGGTGGCCGCCACCGGCGGCGCTCCGGCCCACGACCGCCACGGCGGCCGCCCGGACGGCGGCTGCGCCCCCGACCCGGCGTTACTGTTCTGCGAGGACTTCGAGGACCTGCCGCGCGGCGCGGGCACCAGCCTGGACTGGGGCGTGGACACCCAAAACGGCGCGCTGTCCGTCGAACGAGAGCGGGGCCGCGGACACGGCGGGAAGCGCGGCGCGGACCAGGTGCTCCGGGTGCGTACCGAGGGCAACGGATACGCGTTCCTGGAGGTCGACGAGTTCTCCGCCCCGGACAACAGCTTCTTCGGCCGGATGCGGGTGAAGGTCGACGCCTTCCCCACCGCTCCGGACTGGGCCCACTTCACCCTGGTGGAAGCCACCGGCCGGGGCGACGGCAGCGTGGTCCGGCCGATCGGCGGCCAGTACGTGCCAACCGTCGGCGACGGGGTGCAGCTGTGGGGCATCGGCTCCGACGGCGGCCCCACGGGCGACTGGACCGACTGGCGCGAGTCCGCCCCGGCCGAATCGGGGAAGTGGACGTGCCTGGAGTGGGAGATGGACGCCTCGGACAACCGCGTGGCGGTGTGGATCGACGGCGAGCCCCAGCCCGACATGACGGTCACCACCACCCGGCACGGCGGCAATCCGGTGGACTTCGTCTTCCCCGCCTTCGACACCGTCCGCATCGGCTGGCAGCTCTACCAAGGCGATCCCACCCCGGACTCCTACGACCTGCACCTGGACGACCTGGCGCTGTCCACGGAGCGCGTCGGCTGCGGCCGCTGACCGGCGCCACGAGCCGACGTCCGCTCAGGGCGCCGGCCGGCGGAGGCCGGCGGCGGGCCGGGCAGTGGCGGCCAGTATCACGGCGGCCGCCACCGCCATCGCCCGGCCCGGCTGGGTCCGCCGCGCCGTGCGCTGTCAGCGGCGCGCCAAGCACGGCGATGCCCATGGCCGTTCCCGGCCGGCGGGCGGAGCGCACCACGGCGGAGGCTACGCCGCTCTGCTCGCGCCGGGCGAGCTCCAGCACCGCCGCCACCGCCGGTGCGATCACCCGGCCCTGGCCGAAACCGAAGACGACGAGCGCAGCGGCGATGTACGCGTACCCGGCGCCGGCGTCCAGGGCCACCATTCGGGCTCGGCAGCGTCGAGCCGGGCCCCGACCTCCCCGTCGAGCCGGACGAGTGGGGGCTGCATGTCCCGGACAACCGGGACGTGTACCGGCCGATGAGCGAGCGCTACGGGCTGAGCCTTCCCCGCAAAACGATCGCCGACAAGGAGCTGGCCGAGGTGTTCACCTCCCCGCGTGTGTACGCCAACGGCGAGCCGAACACCAGGTACGGCAACATCCGCCTGCCCTGACTTCAGGCTGTGTCCTGTCCTGGGGGCCGATGCCGATGAGCTTGGCCACCGTGATGTCGTCCGGTGCGCGCCGTCCGGGAACCCGGCCGGCCAGGACGTCGCCGATCTCGCCGTCGAACGGTCCTCCGCAACCTCTCCGCGGGCGACGGGGCGTGGACGTCCCCGTAGCGGAGGGTGAGGTCCCGGCTGTCGACGATGACCCGGGTGGCGCGGCGCAGGCAGGCGCCGTCGAGTTCGCGCTTGGCCGGGTCGTCGGCGCCGGGGGCGGTCATGTGCCGGCCGGGGCGGAGCCCGGAGCCGGACAGGACGGGGGCGGGGGTCGGCCGCCGCGGTGACGACGATGTCGCGATGGCGCACGGCCCGCTCCGGATCGGCGGCCGCGTCGACGTCGACGTGCGGGAGTTCCCGGCCGAGACGGCCGGCGAGGACTGCCCGACGAGATGAAGGACCTGGAGATCGCGGCGACCGTACGCCATGGGGTACGGCTCTTCCTGCGCAGCGTCGTGGAGCGGTCCCGCCCGGCGGACCGGAGGGACGCGGCGGGGAGGGCCGGGAAGGGCGGTATGCGGCTCTTCCGGGAACGGGCCGCCCAGCGCGCCGAGGAGGGCATGCCGCTCCACCTGCTGCTGCGCAGCCACGCCCTCGGCATGTACGTGCTCTGGCAGGGGCTGCGGGAGTCGGCCGCGCCCGGTGAGGAGGCCGCCCTCGGCGAACTCGCCGACCTGTTGCCCGGGTCCCACCACGGCATCGTCGGCGCGGTCGCCGAGACCTGCCTCGACGAGCGCTCCGCCATCGACGCCGAACGGCGTGCCCACCGCCGCTCACTGGTCCGCGGACTGCTCGACGGCACCCTGCCGCCGGGCCACGTACTGCTCGAACAGCTCGGCCTCGACGGCCCCTGCCTCGTCCTCGCCGTCGGCACCGCGACCGGTCCCGTCCCCGCCGCGACGGCACCGTCGGGAGAGGAGGGCGCCGTCGCCGTGCGACGCCGGCTGCGCCGCATCCAGACCGCGCTCGACCACGCCTTCGGGGTGGAGGTGCCCTCCCTCCTCGACGCCGGGTGCGACGGCGGCCGGGCGATCGTGCCCGAGGCCGCCGAACCCCCCGATCCGCCTTCGCGCCGCCACCGGGTACATGGTCCTTTCTCCACGGCTGCTGCGGGGAAAGAGGTGCCGGCGCGTGAGACCGGCTTGCCCGTCGGCGGCGATCTGCGAAAACGAGTTGTATCCGGTTCGCCTGGCTCCCGCCCCCGGTCACACACGTGCGCGTACTCGTCTTCGCCCTTCCACCGCCAACCGGTCAGGCCCGGGTCGACGACCAAGCCCACGGTGGGACCGAGGGTGCCGAACCCGTTCGTGGTACGGCGGGTGGGGTGCTCGAAGTCGACGTACCAGTTCCGCAGGCCGGTGCTCGTGCGGAAGGCGTTGGCGTTGCGCAGGCCGCCGGCGGCTTCCGCAGCAGCAGCTCGGTCTCCTGCCACACCGCGTCCGCGACCTCCCGCACGCCGGTCGTCATCGGTACGGGCCCTGACCTGAAGATCCGGCCGGCGGGTCTCGGCCCCTGGCGTGCGGGCGGCCTGGGAAAGCCCTCGTTCAGACGTCGTGTGGCGGCGGGCCGTTCGGGCGAGGGGGACAGAGCGAGGACCACCGTGCCGCAGCCGGTGATGAGCCACCAACCGGGCTGGCCGGCGCAGGCGAAAGCAGCGGTGGCGTGGGCGGGCCCGGTGAGGGAGGCGCCGATCGCGGCGACGCCCAGGGCACTGCCGATCTGCCGCGTGGTCGTGGTGACGGCGGCGGCGACGTCCGCCTGGGCCTCGGGCATGCTCTCCACCACGGTCTGGTTGACGGGTGCGTTGAGCAGCCCGAAGCCCGCCCGGAACAGCACGAAGCAGCAGAGCAGCACGGCTGGCCGGCGGATTCCGGCGAGCGCGGGCAGGCCCAGGGCGGCCAGGACGGCCGGGGAGGTCCACCCGCCCACCGGCCCTTCGATCACGCCGAAGGTCACGGCGGCGAGAGCCGTGGCCATCAAGGATCTGCCCGACCGTGTCGGCGCGGCGGGGGTGCGGTGAGCGGGATTCGGGCACCTGCGGAGTCAGGGCCGGCGCGAACGCCCCGACGGGCAGGTCGAGCAAGAAGATCCAGCGCCATCCGGCGGCGTCGGCGGCAAGCCCGCCGACGAGGGGACCGGCCGCCGGTGTGATCCCCTGCACCGAGCTCCACAGCCCGATCGCCCGCGCCCGGGCACGGCGTTCGGTGAAGACCTGGGTGATGATCGCCAGGGCCACCGGTGCCGGCATCGGCCCACCGACGGCCTGAACCGCCCGGAAGGCGATGAGCCGGCCCAGGTCCGGGGCCGGGGAGCAGCCCGGTGAGGCGGCCGTGGACCCGTGAACAGGGTGAGGCCGCTCCGGAGGACGCGGCGCCGTCCGGCACGGTCGCCCATGGCTCCTGCCGCGAGCAGCAGTGAGGCCAGGACGATCAGGTAGGCGTCGATCGTCCACTGCAGCCCTGCGGCGGAGGCGCCGAGGTCGCGTCGGATGCCGGGCAGGGCGACGTTGAGGGCGGTGTGGTCGGGGCTGACGAGGAACAGGCTCGAACAGCACACAGCGAGCACCGGTGACCGGCTCCGGTGTGATGGTCCGAGCACGGCGATACCTCGGGTCTTCGGGGAGTGTCGGCGGCCGGGCCGCGGCGGCGGGCCGCCGTCGGGGCCGGTTACCCGGACGGCGGGCGCAGAAGGAGCGGGCGGGGTTCAGGACGTGGCCACGGCGTCGTCGACGGTCTCGGCCGTGCCGGTCGTGATGTCGAAGACCCAGCCGTGCAGGGCGAGCGCGCCCTCGGCCAGGGCGCGGGTCACCGAGGGGCGGGTCGCCGGATTCTGCGCCTGGGCGGCGACGTTCGCCCGCACCAGGGTGGTCACCCCGGCAGGGCCGGCCGCGGCGGGGACGGCGGCGGCCCGGGCGCGGGCGGCGTCCGCGTGGCGCAGCCAGTCGGCGATGACCGGCGCGGCACCGAGGTCGTGTCCTTCGGCGAGGGCGGTCATCGCCCCGCAGGCGGTGTGACCGCACACGACGATGTCACTCACTCCCAGCACGGCGACGGCGTACTCGATGCTCGCGACCACGCCGTCCGCTCCGGGCACGTACGCGGGTACGAGGTTGCCCGCCGTGCGGATCACGAACAGCTCACCCGGTTCGCTCTGGGTGATCGGCTCCGGTACGACGCGGGCGTCGGAGCAGCCGATGAACAGCGTCCCCGGCCGGTGTTCGGTGGCGAGACGCGAGAACGACTGCGCCTTGGCCGGGTAGACGTCCTTCCGGAACTGCGTGTAACCGTCATGCAGTTCGTGCATGATCACTCCTTTCGCGGGGGTGGTGCCCGCTTCGCGGGCGATGCCGCTCCCGGCCGGCCGTGGGTGCGGGAGCCGGCCGGCGGCCTCAGGCGGTCGGGGCGCCCGCGACCCGCCGGTCGCCGCCGTTGCGCCGTTGCCAGAGCCGGTCGCCGACGGGGAGGGTGAGGGTGCCGTCGAGGAGGGCGGCGGTGAGGTCGGCTTTGACGGCGGGCGGGAAGTCGTCGCTGCCCAGGAGGCGGAGGGTGACGTCGGCGACTCCGAGTTTCCAGTACGGGATGCTCGGCCGGTCGGCCGAGGAGCAGGAGGAGCTGAGGGTGCCGCCGGTGGCGATCAGGTGGGCGTCGAGGCCGATGTGGCCGGCGAAGGCGACTTCGGCGATGCGGTGGACGCCGTCGGGGGCGATGGCGCGGACCCGCTCGGCCAGGTGTGGGTCGTCGGCGAGGCAGACGTGCCGGGTGCCATGGGAACGGACGGTGTCGAACCTTGATACTGCCGGCCGGTCGCGGTGAGGCCCGGTCCGCCGGAAGCCCGCTCCTGGTGGTGACCTGAGGCTCGAGAAGTTCGCCGCAGCAGTGGTGCGTCGGCTGCGACGTCTCGGTGATTGCCGAGGCCCCGGGGACGGCGCGGCTTGCTCCGTCCCGGAACGCGGTGCGATTCGCCCCGCAGCGGCGCTGTTCGAGACTGCGCGCTTCCCCGCAGCTCAGGTCGCCCCGGCGGGGAGAACGAGCCTTCCGTCGTGGACCTCGGCGATCTGGTCGACGGCGGTGAGGTGGGCGCGGTCGTGGGTGACCAGGACGGTGGCGGTGGCCTGCTGGTGGGTGAGTCGGGCGATCAGGTCGACGACGGCGGCGCCGCGTTCCTGGTCCAGGGCGCTGGTGGGTTCGTCGACCAGGAGGACGGTGGGGTCGTTCATCAGGGCGCGGGCGATGTTGACGCGCTGGCGCTGGCCGCCGGAGAGCTGGTGGGGGCGGCGGCCGGCCTGGTCGGCGAGGCCGACGGCGTCGAGGAGTTCCATCGCGCGGGTGCGGGCGGTGCGGGGTTTGCGGCCGTCGATCTCTGCCATGACCTGGAGTTGTTCGGCGGCGGTGAGGGAGGGCAACAGGTTGGGCTGCTGGAAGACGATGCCGATCTTGTAACGGCGCAGTTCCGTCAGTTCGCCGCGGGTGAGGCCGGCGGTGCTCCGGCCGCCGATGGTGACGGTGCCGGTGTCGGGGGTGATCAGGGTGGCGGCGACCGCGAGGAGGCTGGACTTGCCGGAGCCGGAGGGGCCCACCACGGCGGTCAGGCTGCCCGGGGGAACCTCCAGGCTGACCTGGTCGAGAGCGGTCAGGCGGGTGTCGCCGTCGGGGTAGGTGAGGGTGATGTCGGTCAGGTTCAGGCTCATCGGACGCTCCCCAGGGCGGTCAGCGGATCGACGGAGGTGATACGGCGGATGGACAGGACGGCGCCGAGCACGCCGAGGAGGATGATCACGAGGGCCGGGATCAGGACGGTGGCAGGGGTGAGGAGGAACGGCACGGCGGAGCCGGACACGAGTGCGCCGACGGCGGCGGCGATGCCGGTGCCGATCAGGGTGCCGCCGGCGAGCAGGACGACGGCCTGGCCGAGGGCGTCCTTGAGCAGATGGGCGGTGGAAGCGCCCAGCGCTTTGAGGACGGCGATGTCACCGCTGCGATGGATGGTCCAGACGGCGAAGAAGGCGCCGATGACGAGGGCGGAGATGACGAACAGGAAGCCGCGCATCAGCTGCAGGGAACCGTTCTCGGCAGTGTAGGAGCCGATCGCGGACAGTGAGTCGCCGGTGGAGACCGTCCTGGTGCCGGCCTGGTGGTCGGCAGCGGCCACATCGGCCTTGGAGGTGGTGTTCAGAGCGATGACGGTCGCGGTCGGGCCGTCGTCGTTGCCGGTGGGTGGCGCGGTCTTCTGCCAGGTGTCCAGACTGGCCCAGATCACCGGGGTGTGGCTGAAGTGGGCGTCACCCCGGACGGCGGCCACCTTCAGTTGCCGGCCTGCCAGGGTCAGGGAGTCGCCGGCCTCGACGCCGAGGTCGCCGGCGGCCGTGGTGGACAGCACCACCGCACTGCCAGTGATCTTGTCGCTGTCCGGGGCGATGCGGGAGCCGGGCTCGACACCGAAGACCGAAACCCCGGTGCTCTTGTCTCCCGCGGTGGCCTTGGTCGTGGTGATCCCCAGCGGCTCGGCGCTTTCGACACCGGGCGCCTTCGACCACTTCTTCCACTGCTGTTCGGTGACGGTGGAATCGGCATAGGACAGGACCTGCCCGCCGCTGGGAGCCTGGAAGGCGATCTTGTCGGCGGGCAACGACATGATCGCGGAAATGTTCTGCCGGCCCAGTCCGGCCGTCAGCCCGGACAGCAGCCCGACCAGCAGGGTGATCAGCACGATGACACTCCCCATCAGGGCGAAACGCCCCTTGGCGAACTTCAGGTCCCTCCAGGCGACAAACACGGCCCTGGCCTGTCCTTTCCGGCGGTGGAAGCGGTACGGCCCCACCGTCGCCGTCGGCACCCTGTGCGCGCGACTGGCGCAGGACGGCACTTCGCGGGCCGGAAGACGGCACCCGGGTTGTAACTTTCGATGGAAGCCCCAGGGCGCCGGCCTCCGTAACCTGGGACGCACTGTGAACACCGCTGCCCCTGCCCTGACCCCGACCACCCGGGCCCTGGCCTGGTGCCTGCACCTGCTGGTCGTCGGCCTGCTCGCCCTGGCCGCCGGCCGGGCCGTGACCGACGGCCGGCCCCACACCGGATGGATCGTCGCCGCGTCGGCAGCGTGCGGTCTGGTGTACACGGCCGGGCCCACGCTGCCGCACGTACGCCGCTCACGGCGGGCCGCCGCGTCGTGGTCGGCCGCCGTGGGTGCCTGCTGGCTGCTGTTGCTGGCCCTGTCCCCCGACGCCGTGTGGGTGGCCTTCCCGCTGTACTTCCTCCAGCTGCACCTGCTGCCCCGCCGTGCCGGACTGGTCGCCGTGGCCGCCACCGCCACCGCGGCCATCGCCGGCTTCGCCGCCCACCAGCCCTCCTTCAGCCCCGCCATGGCCATCGGCCCCGCCCTCGGCGCCGCCGTCGCCGTCGCCGTGGTGTGGGGGTACCAGGCCCTGTACCGGGAGAGCGAACACCGCCGCAGACTGATCGAGGAGCTCACCACCACCCGAGCCGACCTGGCCGCCGCCCAGCACACCGCCGGCGTGCTCGCCGAACGCGACCGCCTGGCCCGCGAGATCCACGACACCCTCGCCCAGGGATTCTCCAGCATCCAGCTGCTGCTGCGCGCCGCCGAACGCACACTGCCACAGGCCCCGGAGAACGCGGCCCGCTTCGTCGACCAGGCCCGGCAGGCCGCCGCCGACAACCTCGCCGAGGCCCGCCGCTTCGTCGCCGCCCTCACCCCGCCCACGCTGGAGGGCACCACCCTGGCCGGCGCCCTGGAACGCCTGTGCGCCACCACCTCCGCCCGGCACCCGCTCACCGCACGCTTCCGCCTCACCGGCGATCCCGCCCCGCTCACCACCGCACACGAGGTCGCACTGCTGCGCATCGCCCAGTCCGCCCTGGCCAACACCGTCCGCCACGCCGAAGCCACCACCGCCGACGTCACTCTCAGCTACCCCGGCGACCGCGTCACCCTCGACATCGTGGACGACGGACGCGGCTTCGCCCCCGCCCGCCTGCCCGCCCCCGACCCCGAGACCGGCGGCTTCGGGCTGACCGCCATGCGCGCCCGCGCCCAGGCCCTCGGCGGCACCCTCACCATCGAATCCACCCCCGGCCACGGCACCGCCCTGACCGCCCAGCTGCCCCTCACCCCGCCAGCCGACACCGAGCCCGAGGCCCGCCCGTGACCGACGACGCCCCCATCCGCCTCCTGCTGGCCGACGACCACCCCGTCGTACGGGCCGGGCTGCGCGCCGTACTGGAAACCGAGCCCGGCCTCCTCGTCGTGGCCGAAGCCGCCACCGCCGAGGCCGCCGTCGCCCGCGCCGCCGAAGACGACATCGACGTCGTGCTGATGGACCTGCAATTCGGCAAAGGCATGGGCGGTGCCGAAGCCACCGCCCAGATCACCGCCCGGCCCGGTGCCCCCCGCGTGCTGATCGTCACCACCTACGACTCCGACGCCGACACGCTGCCCGCCATCGAGGCCGGAGCCACCGGCTACCTCCTCAAGGACGCCCCGCCCGAGGACCTGGCCGCCGCCGTACGCACCGCAGCCGCCGGACGCACCACGCTCGCGCCCGCGGTCGCCGACCGGCTGATGAACCGGCTGCGCACCCCCGGCACCGCCCTGACCCGGCGCGAGACCGAAGTCCTCACCCTGGTGGGGGGGCGGCCGGGGCCAAACCCCCGGCGGGGGCCCCCCCCCCCCCCCCCAAACCCCCAAAAAAAACCACAAGCCCCCCCAAAACACCAAAAAAGCGGG
>NZ_JBEXTV010000039.1:0-12738 GCF_040628835.1 Streptomyces sp. NPDC006134
CTGGAGATGGTCACCGACGAGGAGCGCGACTACATGTGGGCCGAGTACGCCAAGGACCCCCGCATGCGCGCCAACATCGGCATCCGCCGCCGCCTCGCGCCCCTGCTGGACAACGACCGGAACCAGATCGAGCTGTTCACGGCCCTGCTGCTGTCCCTGCCGGGCTCGCCGATCATCTACTACGGCGACGAGATCGGCATGGGCGACAACATCTGGCTCGGCGACCGCGACGCGGTGCGCACCCCGATGCAGTGGACCCCGGACCGCAACGCCGGGTTCTCGTCCTGCGACCCGGGCCGCCTGTTCCTGCCGACGATCATGGACCCGGTCTACGGCTACCAGGTGACGAACGTCGAGGCGTCCATGGCCTCGCCGTCCTCGCTGCTGCACTGGACCCGCCGCATGATCGAGATCCGCAAGCAGAACGCGGCGTTCGGCCTGGGCTCGTACACCGAACTGCCCTCCTCCAACCCGGCGGTCCTCGCCTTCCTGCGGGAGTACGAGGACGACCTGGTGCTGTGCGTGCACAACTTCTCCCGTTTCGCCCAGCCCACGGAGCTCGACCTGAGCGCCTTCCAGGGGCGGCATCCGGTCGAGCTGTTCGGCGGGGTCCGCTTCCCCGCCATCGGTGAACTGCCGTACCTGCTCACCCTCGCGGGCCACGGCTTCTACTGGTTCCGGCTGCGCAAGGAGGCCGTGTAGCGCCCGGTGACGCCGGTCCACCGCAGGTCCGCCACCGAGCCGCCACGAGTCGCCGCCGGACCACCACCGGGCCGCCGCCGGACCACCACCGGGCCGCCGCCGGACCACCACCGGGCCGGCTCGACCGGACCGGCTCGACCGGACCGGCTCGACCGGACCGGCTCGTTCGGACCGGTCCGGTCCCCAGGCCCCCGGGCGGAGCGGTTTCCCCCGCCCCGCCCGGGGCACGCAACAGTGACACCCCGACCACCCCCCGGGGAAAGGACACGACGCCATGTCGGAAGCCGCCACCCCTCTCGTCACCGCTTCGCCCGGCCTCCTCGCGTCACTGGACCCCCTGTTGCGGGAGTGGCTGCCGCGGCAGCGGTGGTTCGCGGGCAAGGGGCGCCCGGTCACCGGGTTCTCGCCGGTCGCGGCCACCGAGCTGCTCCCCGCCGACGCCAGGCTCGGCCTGTACCACCTGATCGTGCGCGCCCATCAGCCGCTCGTACCGGCCCCGGGCGCCCCGCCGCACCCGGGCGACTGCTACCAGCTGCTCATAGGCGTGCGCGAGGTGCTGCCGCCCCGGCTGGCGCCCGCGCTGATCGGCCACGTCGCCCAGGGCCCGCTGGCCGGGCACACGGTCTACGACGCCCTGTACGACGCCCGCCCCGCCGAGGTGCTCCTGGAGGCGCTGCGCACCCGGGACCGCGTCGGCCCGCTCCGCTTCGAGCGGGACCGGAGCCAGGAGATACGGTCCGGCCTGGTCCCGCGCCTGATGACCGCCGAGCAGTCCAACTCGTCGGTCGTCTACGGAGATACGTTCATCCTGAAGCTGCTGCGCCGGATCCTGCCCGGCGTCAACCCCGACCTGGAGCTGCCGCTGGCGCTGGCCCGCGAGGGCTGCCCGCGGGTGCCGGCGCCCACGGCGTGGATGGCGGCGCACCTGGACGGGCAGCCGTGGGTCCTGGGTGTCCTCCAGCCCTACGTGCAGGGCGCCACCGACGGCTGGGAGCTGGCGCTGCGCGAGCTGGCCAAGGGGGAGGACTTCGCGGCCGAGGCGCGGGCGCTGGGGCGGGCCACCGCCGAGGTGCACACCGCGCTGGCCCGGGCGCTGCCGCCCGTCACCCTCGGCCACAGCGCCCTGGAACAGCTCGTCGGCGGCATGCTCGCGCGGCTGGAGGAGGCCGTGCACGCGGTGCCGGCGCTGCGGCCGTACGCGCCCGGACTGCGGTCGGCGTTCACCGCGCTGGGCGGCCTGGCCGCCGAGGGCCGCACCTGGACCGCGCAGCGGGTCCACGGCGACCTGCATCTGGGCCAGTGCCTGCGCTCCCCGGACGGGGAGTGGTCCCTGATCGACTTCGAGGGCGAACCGGCCAGGCCGCTCGCCGAGCGGCGGATGCCGCAGCCGCCGGTGCGGGACATCGCCGGAATGCTCCGCTCCTTCGACTACGCGGCGCACTCGGCCGACGCCCCGGTGCCGGGGTGGGCCGAGACCTGCCGGGCCGCGTACTGCACCGGGTACGCGGAGGTCGCCGGCCGGGACCCGCGCACCGACCCCGTGCTGCTGCGCGCCTACGAGACGGACAAGGCGGTCTACGAGGTCGTCTACGAGGCGCGGCACCGCCCCGGCTGGCTCCCGGTGCCCCTGTCGGCGGTGCGGCGCCTGGCCGTCGCCGATCCCACCCGATCCCCCTGACCCGACCTTCGCCGAGGAGGCTCCGCCCGTGACCCCCCGTGACCCGTCCACCGGTTCGCACCCGAAGAAGACGGCCGAGGAAGCCGGCGCCGAGCAGCCGCCGGCCGCGCGGCCGGCGCAGAAGAAGAGCGCCGCGCAGAAGGCGGCGAAGAGCACGAAGACCGCGCAGGGCACGAAGAGCGCGAAGACCGTGAAGAACACCGAGGCCGTGAAGAACACCGAGGCCGTGGAGAACGCGGAGGCCGTGGAGAACGCGGAGGCCGCGAAGAACACGGAGAGCGCGCGGAAGGCGGTGCTGCCTGGGCAGGCCGCGCAGAAGACCACCGGAAAGGCCGGGAAACCCGCGAAGAAGACCACGGCGAAGACCGGGGCGAAGAAGGCGGTCCCGGCCCAGAAGGCGGCCCCGGCCCGCAAGGCCGCCACCCGGAAGACCACCGCCCGGCAGGAAGCCGCCGCGCGGAAGACGCCCGCCGCGGCGGGCACGGCCCCGAGGCCGAGGCCGCCCGAGCCGGTGGAGGCCGCCGTCTCCCCCGCCCTGGACGCGGGCGACCGGGAGCGGCTGCTCCACGGCACGCACCACGACCCGCACGCCGTCCTGGGCGCCCACCCGGTGCCCGGCGGGATCGCCGTCCGCGCGTTCCGGCCGTACGCCCGGTCGGTGACCGTCGTCGCAGACGGCCTGCGGGCCGAGCTGCACGACGACGGCGACGGCTTCTTCTCGGGGCTGCTGCCCCTGGCCGAGGTCCCCGCCTACCGGCTCCTCGTCGCCTACGCGGAGACCGTCCAGGAGACCGAGGACGCCTACCGCTTCCTGCCCACCCTCGGCGACTTCGACCTGCACCTGATCGGCGAGGGCCGGCACGAGCAGCTGTGGCGGGTGCTGGGCGCGCACCCGATGACCCACCAGGGCGTGACCGGCACCCGCTTCGCGGTGTGGGCGCCGAACGCGCGCGGGGTGCGGGTGGCCGGCGGCTTCAACTTCTGGGACGGCACCGGCTTCCCGATGCGCTCCCTGGGCTCCTCCGGCGTGTGGGAGCTGTTCGTGCCCGGCATCGGCGAGGGCGAGCTGTACAAGTTCGAGATCACGCGGCCGGACGGTTCGAAGACGCTGCGCGCCGATCCGCTGGCCCGCCGCACCGAGGTTCCGCCGGCCACCTCCTCCGTCGTCCACGCCTCGCACTACGAGTGGGGCGACGCGGAGTGGCTCGCCCGCCGCGCCGACCGCCCGGCGCACGAGGCGCCCCTGTCGGTGTACGAGGTCCACCTCCCCTCCTGGCGGCCGGGGCTGTCCTACCGTCAGCTCGCCGAGGAGCTCCCCGCGTACGTCAAGGACCTCGGCTTCACCCACGTCGAGCTGATGCCGGTCGCCGAGCACCCCTTCGGCGGCTCGTGGGGCTACCAGGTCACCGGTTTCTACGCGCCCACGGCCCGTCTCGGCACCCCCGACGACTTCAAGTTCCTGGTCGACTCCCTGCACCGGGCCGGCATCGGCGTCCTGATGGACTGGGTGCCGGCCCACTTCCCGCGCGACGACTGGGCGCTGGCCGAGTTCGACGGCCGTCCGCTGTACGAGCACGAGGATCCGCTGCGCTCGGCGCACCCCGACTGGGGCACGCTGGAGTTCGACTTCGGCCGCCGCGAGGTGCGCAACTTCCTGGTGGCGAACGCCGTGTACTGGTGCGAGGAGTTCCACATCGACGGCCTGCGCGTGGACGCCGTCGCCTCGATGCTCTACCTGGACTACTCGCGCGAGCCCGGCCAGTGGAGGCCCAACGAGCACGGCGGCCGGGAGAACCTGGACGCGGTGGCCTTCCTCCAGGAGATGAACGCGACCGTCTACCGGCGGTGCCCCGGCGTGGTGACGATCGCGGAGGAGTCGACGGCCTGGGACGGCGTCACCCGCGCCACCCACCACCAGGGCCCGAGCGGCTTCGGCGGCCTCGGCTTCGGGCTGAAGTGGAACATGGGCTGGATGCACGACTCGCTCCAGTACATGAGCCACGAGCCGGTGCACCGCAAGTACCACCACCACGAGATGACCTTCTCGATGGTGTACGCCTACAGCGAGAACTACGTCCTGCCGATCTCCCACGACGAGGTCGTCCACGGCAAGCGGTCCCTGGTGTCGAAGATGCCGGGCGACTGGTGGCAGCAGCGCGCCGACCACCGCGCCTACCTCGGCTTCATGTGGGCCCACCCCGGCAAGCAGCTGCTGTTCATGGGGCAGGAGTTCGCCCAGGGCGCCGAGTGGTCCGAGGCCCACGGCCCCGACTGGTGGCTGCTGGACCCGGAGTACGGGGCCGAGGCCGACCACCGGGGCGTGCGGGACCTGGTGCGCGACCTCAACGCCGTCTACCGCGCCACCCCGGCGCTGTGGCAGCGGGACACGCACCCGTCCGGCTTCGCGTGGGTGGCCGGGGACGCCGCCGAGGACAATGTCTTCGCGTTCCTGCGCTTCGACGCGGAGGGCGCGCCGCTGCTGGCGGTGTCCCACTTCTCCCCCGTGGTCCGCCACGACTACCGCCTCGGCGTCCCCGACGACGTCCCCGCCTGGCACGAGGTCCTCAACACCGACGATGCCCGCTACGGCGGCAGCGGCGTCACCCACCCCCACCCGGTCAAGCCGGAACCCCAGGGGTGGCACGGCCGCCCGGCGAGCATCCGGCTGACCCTGCCACCCCTGGCGACGGTCTGGCTGCGCCCGGCCTAGCGGTCCCCGGCGCCTTCGAGCCGCCGGGCCGCGTCGGCGAGTGCCCTCGGCAGCGGCTCGGTGTGCAGTACGCCGAGGCGCTGGGTGGCGCGGGTCAGGGCCACGTACAGGTCGCTGGTGCCGTAGCGGCCGGGTTCGACGACCAGGACGGAGTCGAACTCCAGGCCCTTGGACTGGCGCGGGTCGAGCAGGACGACGGTCCGCGTCAGGTCGGGCTCGGCGCCGGCCGTCACGCCGTCCAGGCGGGCCGCGAGCGCGCGGTGCAGCTCGCGCGGGGCGATGACGGCGAGGCGGCCCTCGTCCGGGGTGAGTTCGGCGACCGCCTCGGCGACGGCGGCCGGGAGGTCTGCGGTGGCGCGGATCCAGGGGCGTACGCCGGTGGAGCGGACCGAGCTCGGCGGCTCGAAGCCGGGGTGCTCGGCGCGGACCACGGCCGCCGCCAGGTCCATGATCTCGGCGGGGGTGCGGTAGTTGACGCCGAGGCGGGTGTGCTCCCAGCGGTCCTCGACGTAGGGGTGGAGGATCTTGTCCCAGGAGCCGACGCCGGCCGCCTCCGCGGTCTGCGCCGGGTCGCCGACCAGCGTCATCGAGCGGGTCGGGCAGCGGCGCATCAGCAGCCGCCAGGCCATCGGGGACAGCTCCTGCGCCTCGTCGACGATGATGTGCCCGAACGCCCAGGTGCGGTCGGCCGCGGCGCGCTCGGCGGCGCTGCGGTGGTCGTCCTCCTCCTGGCGCTCGGCGAACCGCTCCGCGTCGATGATGTCGTGCGCGGAGAGCACCTCGGCGGCCTCCGGGTCGCTCTCCTCCTTGTCCTCGAACTCGAACGTCCGGGAGGCGTACGACACGTCCAGCACGCCCTGCGCGTAGGCGATCTGCTCTTCGCGCTCGCGTTCGGCGCGGGCGCGGGCCGTGCGGTCGTCCTCGCCGAGCAGTTCGGCGGCCTCGTCCAGCAGCGGCACGTCCGCCGTGGTCCAGGCGCGGGTGACCGGGCGGCGGATCGCGTCGGCGTCCTCGGCGGGGAGGAACTCCTCGGGCGCGGCGAGGAAGTCCGCGACGAGCCGCTGCGGGGTCAGGACCGGCCACAACCGGTCGATGGCGGACCAGACCTCGGGGTTCTCGGCGAGTTCGTCGCGGATCTGGGTGATGTCGCTCGCGTCGAGGAGGCTGGTGCCGTCGTAGGGGTCGGTGCCGACGCGCTCGGCGTACAGCTCGGTGAGGGTGTTGAGGAGGTGGCCCTCGAAGTGCTCGCGGGCCACGTTGTGCGGCAGCTTCGCGGCCCGGGTGCGTTCGCGGGCGACGTTCACCAGGCCGTCGTCGAGCAGGAGGACCTCGCGGTCGTGCTCGATCGCGATGACCGGGTCGGGCAGCGCCTGCCGGCTGCGCACGACCTCGGCGAGGACGTCCGCCATGCCGGCGCGGCCCTTGACGGCGGCGGCCTCGGGCGTGTCCGCGGCCGTCGCCTTCACCCCGGGGAACAGCTCGCCGACGGTGGCGAGGAGGACGCCGGTCTCGCCGAGGGAGGGCAGCACCTCGCCGATGTAGCCGAGGAAGGCGGGGTTGGGGCCGACGATGAGGACGGCGCGCTTGGCGAGCAGTTCCCGGTGCTCGTAGAGCAGGTACGCCGCCCGGTGCAGGGCGACGGCCGTCTTGCCGGTGCCGGGGCCGCCCTCGACGACGAGCACGCCGCGGTGCGGGGCGCGGATGATGCGGTCCTGGTCGGCCTGGATGGTCCGCACGATGTCGCCCATGCGGCCGGTGCGCGCGGAGTTCAGCGC
This sequence comes from Streptomyces sp. NPDC006134, assembly GCF_040628835.1. Taxonomy (NCBI): domain Bacteria; kingdom Bacillati; phylum Actinomycetota; class Actinomycetes; order Kitasatosporales; family Streptomycetaceae; genus Streptomyces; species Streptomyces sp. NPDC006134. Next base: position 6,866 of record NZ_JBEXTV010000039.1, read on the forward strand.
GGCGAGCAGCACGGCGTCGCCGGAGGGGTCCTCGTGGCCGGTGCGGGTCTGGTCGCCGAGGTCGAGGATCTCGTCGTGCAGGGCGGTGACCGTGCGGCCCTCGGTGGCGATGTGCCGGCGGCGGCGCAGGCCCATCGGGGTGTGGCCGGTGGCCAGGTAGAAGGGGCGGGCGACGTCGGCGCGCCAGTCGATGAGGACCGGGGTGTGCTCGGCGTCGTCGGCGCGCAGCCCGATGCGGCCGATGTGGTGGGTCTGCCCGGAGGTGAGGTCGATGCGGCCGAAGCACAGCGAGCCGTCGACCGCGTTCAGCGCGGCGAGCAGCCCGGAGCGCTCGGCGACGAGGATGTCCCGCTCCAGCCTGGCCTGCATGGGCGTGCTGCCCTGGGCGAGGGCGTCCGTGACGGAGGCCTCGGCGTCGCCGCGCAGGGCGTCCACGCGCGCGTACAGCCCGTCGACGAATTCCTGCTCCTGCCTCAATTCATCGTCCGGAAATTCGGTGTTTGACAATTCCACTCCCGCCCGGATATACTGTGCTCACTGGACTTCTTTTGCGACCCATTCGACTGGAATCGCGAAAGATTGAATATACGCAAAGAAATCCCCCGGGCGCAATTGCCCGGGGGATTTCTTCGTCCGCGGAGCCGACCGCGGTTCCGGTTCAGACGACGTCCGCCAGCTCCTGGAGCAGCCGCCGCTTGGCCCGGGCGCCCACCATGGACTTCACCGGCTCACCGTCGCGGAAGACCATGAACGTCGGCATCGACAGCACCTTGTAGGCGTTGGTGGTGCCCGGATTCTCGTCGACGTTGAGCTGGACCACGCGGAGCCGGTCCGCCTCCTCCTCGGCCAGGGCGGCCAGCACCGGCGCCATCTGCCGGCAGGGCGGGCACCAGTCGGCCGTGAACTCCACCAGCACCGGCAGCTCCGCCCCGATCACCTCCGCCGCGAAACTCTCGTCCGTCACCTCGGTCACGCCGTTCGCCTTGCTCATCGCCCTCACCCTCCCAGTTCGCACACCGGCTCCGGACCCCCCGGAACCCGCGACTCGGCCGCCAGCTCGTCCCGCGCCGACTCCGCCCGCGCCAGCTGCGCCGCCACCGTCGCCCGCACGCCCCGCAACTCGCCGATCAGCGCGTCCAGCTCCGCCAGCTTGCGCCGGTACACCGCGAGCGACGCCGGGCAGGAGTCGCCCTCCGGATGCCCGGCGCGCAGGCACTCCACGAAGGGCCGGGTCTCCTCCAGCTCGAACCCGAAGTCCCGCAGCGTCCTGATCTGCTCCAGCAGCCGCAGGTCGCGCTCGTCGTAGGTCCGGTGCCCCTTGTCGTCCCGCCGCGCGGACAGCAGCCCGCGCGCCTCGTAGTACCGCAGCGTGCGCGTCGTGGTCCCGGCGCGTGCGGCGAGCTCACCGATTCGCATGCGGACGAACGTAGCCCTTGACGCCGACGTCAAGGCAAGGGCGGCTCCGGCCCGCCCACCGGTGGTGCCGCCCGCGCCTCGGCACCACCGGTACCACCGCACCACCGGTACCACCGCACCACCGGTACCACGGCACCGTCGGCGCGGTCCGGGCACGAAGGTGCCGCCCGGTCCTTCCGTGGAGCGCGGAGGGACCAGGCGGCAGGGGAACCGGGCGGCGGGGGGGACCGCCCGGGTGGGGGGAGGAATCTCAGGTCTTGGCCAGTTCCTTCTCGCCGCCCGGCTCGGACGCCTCGGCGCGGGCGTCCCCGTGGGCATCGTCCAGGAGGGTCTTCTCGTCGAAGGGGACCCGCCCGGCGAGGACCTCCGCGACCCGCTCCTTGTCGATCTCCTTGGTCCAGGTGCCGACCAGGACGGTGGCGACGGCGTTGCCCGCGAAGTTGGTCAGGGCGCGGGCCTCGCTCATGAAGCGGTCGATGCCGACGATCAGGCCGATGCCGTCCACCAGGGCGGGCTTGTGCGACTGGAGGCCGCCGGCCAGGGTCGCCAGGCCCGCGCCGGTGACACCGGCGGCGCCCTTGGAGGCGACCAGCAGGAACAGCAGCAGCGGGATCTGCTCGCCGACCGACATCGGGGTGCCCATGGCGTCGGCGATGAACAGCGAGGCCATGGTCATGTAGATCATGGTGCCGTCGAGGTTGAAGGAGTAGCCGGTCGGGACGGTGATGCCGACCACCGGCTTGCTGACGCCCAGGTGCTCCATCTTGGCGATCAGGCGCGGCAGCGCCGACTCCGACGAGGACGTGGACAGGATCAGCAGGAACTCGCGGCCCAGGTACTTGAAGAGCGAGAAGGCGTTGACGCCGGAGACGATCCGCAGCAGCGCGCCGAGCACCACGAAGACGAACAGCACGCAGGTGACGTAGAAGCCGAGCATCAGCACGGCGAGGCTCTTGAGCGCGTCGACGCCGGCGGAGCCGGTGACGGCGGCCATGGCGCCGAACGCGCCGACGGGGGCGGCCCACATCACCATCGCCAGGACGCGGAAGACCAGCCGCTGGATGTGCTCGACGCCGCGCAGGACGGGCTGCCCGGCCGGGCCCATCGCCTGGAGCGCGAAGCCGCACAGCAGGGCGACCAGCAGGGTCTGGAGCACCTCGCCGCCGGTGAAGGCGGACACGATGGTGGTCGGGATGATGCCGAGCAGGAACTCGGTGGTGTCCTTGGCCTCGGCGTCGACCTGCGCGTGGCCCGTCTCCTTGACGGCGTCGGTGATCGCCAGCCCGGTGCCGGGCTCCAGGATGTTGCCGACGACCAGGCCGATGGCGAGCGCCACCAGCGACATCACCAGGAAGTAGACCAGGGCGATCCCGCCGACGGCGCCGACCTTGGCGGCCTTGCGCACCGACCCGATGCCCAGCACGATCGTGCAGAAGATGATCGGCGAGATCATCATCTTGATCAGGTTGACGAACCCGGTGCCGATCGGCTTCAGCCCGACCGCGAAGTCGGGCGCGGCCAGCCCCACGGCGATGCCGAGGGCGACCGCGACGATCACCGCGATGTAGAGATAGTGCGTGCGGTCCCGCTTGGTCTTCGGCGCGGCAGGTGCCGTATCGGCTGCGCTGGTCACGGCGGCCCTCCTTGACGACGTCGTCGGTGTCACCGGCGTGCGGCTCACGTCCGGGCATCGGGGGTTCCGGGAGTCCGGGCAGGTGAGGGCCCGGGTCCGGGGATCGCCGTGACTATCTCCCGCCGTGTGAGTGCGGTCACCCTTGCGTTCATTTAGTTCACCGATCAGCCAAGAGGCAGACTGACGGCATGCGCCTGACCGTCCCCCGACCCCGCAGCCTGGCCGGACAGCTCTTCGCCATGCAGGCCGTACTGATCGCCGTGGTCGTCGCCGGGTACGCGCTGTTCTCCTACGTCAGCGACCGGGCGCAGGCCGAGGACGCGGCCGGGCGGCAGGCCACGGCGGTGGCCCGGGCCATCGCCGACTCCCCCTCCGTACGGGAGGCGATCCGCACCCCCGACCCGACGGCGGCCCTCCAGCCGTACGCGCTCCAGGTCATGCGCGACACCGGCGTCGACTTCGTGACGATCATGAACCCGCGGGGCATCCGCTGGACCCACCCCGACACCGGGCAGATCGGGCGCCCCTTCCGCGGCCACATCGGGCCCGCGCTGGAGGGCGGCACCTTCACCGAGACCTACACGGGCACGCTCGGCCCCTCGGTCCGGGCGGTCACGCCCGTCCGGGACGGCGGCCGGGTCGTCGGCCTGGTCAGCGCCGGCATCAAGGTGGAGGAGATCAGCAAGCGGGTGCGGGACCAGCTCACCGCGCTGCTCGGCGTCGCCGCCGGGGTCCTCGCGCTCGGCGCGGTCGGCACCTACGTCGTCAACGCCCGGCTGCGCCGCCACACCCACGGCATGAACGCCACCGAGCTCAGCCGGATGCACGACTACCACCAGGCCGCCCTGCACGCGGTGCGCGAGGGGCTGCTGATGCTGGACGGGCGGTACCGGGTGGCGCTGATCAACGACGGCGGCCGGGAGCTGCTGGGGCTGACCGGCGAGGTGGTGGGCCGGCCGGTCGCGGACCTGGGCCTGCCCGCCCGGCTGACCGGGGCGCTGCTGTCCTCCGAGCCGCGCGTGGACGAGGTGCACCTGACGGCGGACCGGGTGGTGGCCGTGAACACCTCCCCGGTCTCGGGCGGCGAGCGCCGCGGCACGATAGTGACCCTCCGGGACGTGACCGAACTCCAGTCGCTCATGGGCGAGCTGGACTCCGAGCGCGGCTTCACCCAGGCGCTGCGGGCGCAGGCGCACGAGGCCGCGAACCGGCTGCACACGGTGGTGTCGCTGATCGAGCTGGGCCGCGCGGAGGAGGCCGTGGAGTTCGCGACGGCCGAACTGGAGCTGGCGCAGGCGCTGACCGACCAGGTGGTCGCGGCGGTGAGCGAGCCGGTGCTCGCCGCGCTGCTGCTGGGCAAGACGGCCCAGGCCAACGAGCGGGGCGTGGAGCTGGTGGTGTCGCCGGACAGCCGCCTGGACGACGGGCTGCTGCCGCCGTCCCTGCCCGCCCGGGACCTGGTCACCATCCTCGGCAACCTGATCGACAACGCCGTGGACGCGGCGCAGGGCAGCGTACGGGCCCGGGTCACGGTCACCGCGTACACGCGGGCCGGCTCGGAGCTGATCCTGCGGGTCGCCGACTCGGGCCCCGGCGTCGACCCGGCCCACGCGGAGGTCGTCTTCCAGCGGGGCTTCACGACCAAGCCCGCCGGGCCCGGCGGACGCGGCCGCGGACTCGGCCTGGCCCTGGTCCGGCAGGCGGTGCACCGGCACGAAGGCACCCTGTCGGTGGCGGAGTCCGCCGACGGCGGCGCCGAGTTCGAGGTGCGGCTGCCGCTGCGGGTGGGCGCGGTGACGGGAGGCGAGGCGTGAGCGAGCGGACCGGCCCCATCCGCGTCCTGGTCGTCGAGGACGACCCGGTCGCCGCGGACGCGCACGTGATGTACGTCGGCCGGGTGCCGGGTTTCGTCGCCGTCGGCAAGGCCCACACGGGCACGGAGGCCCGGCGGGCGCTGGAACGGACGCGGGTGGATCTGCTGTTGCTGGACCTGCACCTGCCGGACGGGCACGGCTTGCAGCTGGCCCGGTCACTGCGGGCCGCCGGGTACCACGCCGACGTGATCGCGGTGACGTCGGCGCGGGATCTCGCGGTGGTGCGGGAAGGAGTGTCGCTGGGGGTCGTCCAGTACGTCCTGAAACCGTTCACCTTCGCGACGCTGCGGGACCGGCTGGTCCGGTACGCCGAGTTCCGCGCGGCGGCGGGCGAGGCGAGCGGGCAGGACGAGGTGGACCGGGCCCTGGCGACGTTGCGTGCGCCGGGGCCCGCGGCGCTGCCGAAGGGGTTGAGCGGGCCGACGCTGGAGCGGGTGACCGGGGCGGTGCGGGAGGCCGAGGACGGGCTCACGGCGGCGGGGGTGGCCGAGGCGGTGGGGATCTCCCGGATCACGGCCCGGCGCTATCTGGAGCATCTGGTGGAGGCGGGGAGGGCCGAGCGGAAGCCGGTGTATGGGCAGGTGGGGAGGCCGGAGTTGGTGTACCGGTGGGTTCGGGGAGGCGTGGAGCGGGGGCGTTAGGGGGTGGGCTCGGCCTCGTCGGGTTCGGCGGCCCAGGTGCGGGCTTGGGCGGCTCGGTCCGGCTCATTGGCGCGGGTGAAGGCGTCGGCGGACTGGAGCCAGCAGGCTCGGGCGTCGGCGGGGCGGTCAGCGTCCTCGTGGGCGCGGGCCAGGTTTTCGAGGGTCTTGCCCGCCCCGTACCAGTCCTCGAACTCCCGGCGGATCTGCAGGGCCTTGCCGTACGCCTCGATCGCCTCTTCCACCCGACCCGCCACCCGCAGGGCGCTGCCGAGGTTGTTCCACGCCCCGGCCTCGCGGTGGCGGTCCCCG
>NZ_JBEXTV010000039.1:12836-79102 GCF_040628835.1 Streptomyces sp. NPDC006134
AGACGGACTGGAACAGGTCGCGGGCGCGGGTGTGGGCGTCGATCGCCTCCTCCACCCGGCCCGCCACCCGCAGGGCGCTGCCGAGGTTGTTCCACGTCATGGCCTCGCGGTGGCGGTCCCCGACGGACTGGAACAGGTCGCGGGCGCGGGTGTGGGCGTCGATCGCCTCCTCCACCCGGCCCGCCACCCGCAGGGCGCTGCCGAGGTTGTTCCACGCCATGGCCTCGCGGTGGCGGTCCCCGACGGACTGGAACAGGTCGCGGGCGCGGGTGAGGGCGTCGATCGCCTCCTCCACCCGACCCGCCCTCCGCAGGACGAGGCCGAGGTTGTTCCACGCCCCGGCCTCGCGGTGGCGGTCCCCGACGGACTGGAACAGGTCGCGGGCGCGGATGTGGGCGTCGATCGCCTCCTCCACCCGACCCGTCTCCCCCAGGGCGACGCCGAGGCTGTTCCACGCGGCGGTCTCGCCGTGGCGGTCCCCGGCGCGATGTGCGGCCTCCTGAGCGGCACGGCTGACCGTGATCAAGTCGTCGAAGTACCGCCGCCAGTCGAGATACGTCCACAGACGCAGCGCCAGCCGCACCGCCGTGCCCGCGTACCGCTCCTCCCGCGCCCACAACGCCGCCGCCACCAGCCCCGCCCGCTCCGAGTCCAGCCACGCCAACGCCTGCCCCCGGTCAACGAACCGCTCCGGCTCCACCATCCCCGGCAACCACCGCAACCGGTCATCAGCCGCAGTCGCCCACCGGTCATAGAACCCCAGCACCCGCTCCCGCGCCGCCTCCCCCTCCTCCCGCAATCCCGGATCCCCGGCCACGACACCCGCCCCGAACACCCGCACCAGGTCATGCATCCGCCACCACCCCCGCCCACTCCCCCGCTCCACGAGGTGGGCCCGTGCCAGTGCCCTCAGCTCCCGCACAGGCGACGCCTCGGCACCGACCAGCGCGGCGATCACCTCCTCGCTCGCCTCCGGCCCCGGCGCGAGGGCCAGGAGCCGCAGCAGCCGGGCCTGCTCGGGCGGCAGCCGGCGGTACGACAGTTCGAACGCGGCGCGGACGCTGCGCTCGCCGTCGTAGAGGTCGTCGAGGCGGTCGTGGGACTCCGCCAGTTCCGCCACCAGCTCGGTCACCGGCTTGTCCGGGTCCTCCGCCAGCAGCGCGGCGGCGATCTGGAGGGCGAGCGGCAGGTGTCCGCAGAGGCCCGCCAGTCGCTCGGCGGCGTCGGGGGCGTCGGCGATGCGGGTGTCGTCCGGGTCGGCGATGCGCAGGGCGCGGTCGAGCAGCCCGTACGCCTCCGCCGGGGTCAGCTCGTCCAAGGCCACGAGGCGTGCCCCCAGCTGTGGCAGCCGGTCGCGTGAGGTGACGAGGACGCGGTGCCGGGTGTCGCCGGGGAGCAGGGGCCGTACCTGTTCCGGGGACGAGGCGTTGTCCGCGAGGATCAGCACCGGCCCGCGCTCGCGCGCCCGTTCGGCCAGCACCGACCGGTACAGCACCCCCCGCTCGTCCGCCGTGGCCGGAAGGTCCTCGGGCCGCACCCCTAGCGCCCGCAGCAGGGTCTGGAGGCCCCGGTCGGCGGTCACCGGCTCGGCGTCGTACCCGTGCAGGTCGACGAAGAGAACCCCGCCCGGGAACCACCCCCGCGCACACGCCGCATACGCGGTCTCCACGGCCAGCGCGGTCTTGCCGATGCCGCCGAGCCCGGAGACGGCGGCGACCAGCACGGCCGCCGGGCTCGGGGCCGCCGGATCCAGCGCCGCGAGCAGGGCGTCGGTCTCCGCGACGCGCCCGGTGAAGCCGCCCGGCCGGGGCGGCAGCCCGGCGAGGGCCTCCGGCGTGGCGGCGCCGCCCGACTGGATGACGATCTGCACGCCGACGGCCTCCCGCAGGAAGACACCGCCGCGGAAGTCGGTGTGGTCACCGCGGTACCAGGTCGCCGTGCTGCCCGGCGCGTGCTCCTCCATGGCCCGCGCCATGGCCCCGGCGACGCCGGGCTCGCCGCCCAGCAGCCCGGCGAGCCGTTCCCCCCACGCCCGTACGGCGTCCCACCGCGCCGGGTCCTCCGCCGCCCGGGCCAGCTCCCGGACCGGAGCCCCGGCATCCAGGCCGACCGCCCGCGCCAGCTCCTCCACCGCCTTGCGCCCGGCATCCCCGCCCGCGCCCTCGGCCAGTGCCGCAAGCAACGCCGCTCTCATGCTTCCCTGCTCCCCCACCGCGTCCCGGTCGTGGGTCAACGGTACGGCGTCACGGGCCGGTCAGAGGCGGTCTCGCCGGCTTGGTGTACAGCACCACCTGCGCCCCGAGCCCCACCACCACGAGCGCTTCCACCACCGACAGGGCGAGGAGCAGCGCACCGGCGTCCCCGCTCGCCCAGAACACGGCGAGCGCGGCGATCGGTACGACGCAGAAGGCGACCAGGTCCACGACGCATTGGATCGCCTTGCGGGACCTGCGGCGCGCGTCGCGCCGGTGGTACGCCTCCCAGCCGAAGGTCGAGAAGTCCGCGCCGCCACCACCGGCCGCGGCGGCCTGGGCCGCCAGCCGGGGCCCCAGCTCGTCCCGCACGTACAGCCCGATCGCGGAGATCTTCTCGTCGTTGACCAGGTACGTCCACCCGAGGACGACACACACCGGCGGCAGCGCCAGCAGCATCGCCGGCTGCTTGGCCTGCGCCGCGGCGGCGATGACGGCGGCGACCACGGCCAGCGTGACGTACAGCAGGTTGTCGCGGAACCCGATCCGCGCCTTCTGCTCGTCCTTCACGCTCTGGTACTCGGCGAGCAGCAACTGCCCCACGCTGACGTCGTGTTCGGCCACGGTGATCGTCCCCCTCCCCCATCGGCTTGGCAGTACCTTAGGCAGATGCCCGAGCCGCAGCACACCGCCACCGCCGTCGTCCTCACCGCGCTGCCGGTGGAGTACGACGCCGTGGCCGCCCACCTGACGGACCCCGAGGAAGACGTGCACCGCAACGGGACCCGCGTGGAGATCGGCCGGCTCGGCGGCACGGCCTGGCGGGTGGCGGTCGCGGAGCTCGGCGAGGGCGCCCTGAACACGGCGACACTCGCGACGCAGCTCGTGGAATGGCTGCGCCCGGAAGTGCTGCTCTTCGTCGGAGTCGCGGGCGGGCTGAAGGCAGACCTGGAAATCGGGGACGTCGTCGTCGGGACGAAGGTGTACGCCTTCCAGGGCGGCAAGCAGACCCCGGAGGGCTTCCACGCTCGCCCCGAGGTCTGGCACGGCTCCCACCGCCTGGTGCAGACGGCGCGCTCGGCGCTGCGGGAGCTGAAGGACATCCGGGGTCACCGCAAACCGATCGCGGCCGGGGACGTGGTCCTGGCCGACGACAGATCGGCGCTGGCCGACTTCATCCGCCGTACCTACAACGACGCGTACGCCATCGAGATGGAAGGCTCCGGCGCGGCCCATGCCGCCCTGGTCAACGGCTCGTTGGACGCGCTCGTCATCCGCGGCATCAGCGACCACGCCGACCCCGGGAAGGCCGCGGCGGACGCCTCGGGCTCACAGGAACTGGCCGCCGCGCAGGCGGCGCGGGTGGCCGTCGCCGTCCTGCGCAAGCAACGGCCGAGGGGCGCGGGCGGCGACTCCGAGGAGGGCCCCCAAGCGGGCGGCGCCCACTACGGAGGCGACCACATCGACTTCCGGGGCGGGGTCTTCCTCGGACCGGTCACCGGGAAGGGCGGGGAACAGCGGTAGGGGTACCGGTCACGGCCCGGTCCCGCGGGCGACGGCCACGCTGCCGCCCCGCCCACCGGGCTTCACCGGCCGTACGGCGGAACTGGACCGCCTCCTCCCCCGCCTGGCGCCGGACTCCGCCGACTCCGCCGTCCTGATCTCCGCCGTCACCGGCATGGGCGGCATCGGCAAGACGGCCCTGGCGGTGGAGGCGGCGCACCGGGCGTGCGGGCAGGGCTGGTTCCCCGGCGGCACGCTCTTCGTCGACCTGCGCGGATACGACGACGATCCGGTCACGGCCGACCAGGCGGTCCTGGCGCTGCTGGACGCGCTCGGCGTACGGGACCGGGACCTGCCGCCGACGGCGGAGCGGCAGTACGACGCGTACCGCGCGCTGCTCGCCGGCCGGCGGGACCGGACGCTGCTGATCCTGGACAACGCGTCGGCCCCGTCCCAGTACCTGCCGCTGCTGCCCGGCACGGACCACCACCGGGTGCTGATCACGTCCCGTGACCGGCCCGACTCCCTCGCGGTGCGGCTCATCGACCTGGAGACACTCGCACCGGACGACTCCGTGGCCCTGGTGACGCGGGCCCTGTACGACACCGACGAACGCGACGACCGCCCGGCGCGCGAGCCGGACGCCCTGCGCGAACTGGCCGACCTCTGCGGTCACCTGCCCCTGGCCCTGCACATCGCCGCGGGCATGCTGCGCCGGCGACGGCACCGGGACATCGCTTCCCTGGTGACCGACATCCGGGAGGCCGGGGACGCGGCGGCCTTCCTCGACGGCGGCAGCCCCGGAACGGACCTGTACGGGCGGTCGCTCGCGCTGCGCCCCGTGCTGGAGACCTCGTACCGCCGGCTGCCGGCCGAGCAGGCCCGGCTGCTGCGGCTGCTGTGCCTGGCGCCGGGGGCGGAGACGGGGACGGAGGCGATCGCGGCACTGGCCGACCTCGACGTGAAGTCTGCGGTGGCGCTGCTGGAGGAGCTGGCCGCGTCGTATCTCGTCACGGTGGTGCGGGGTGGCAACGGGGCGGCTGCCGCTGTGCGGTGGCGGGTGCATGACCTGGTGCGGGTGTTCGGGGCGGGTGTCGGGGCGGGGAATGCCGGGTTGCGGGAGGAGGGGGAAGCGGCGCGGGAGCGGGTGCTGGGGTTCTATTACCGGTGGGCGGATGCGGCCGATGACCGGTTGGCGTGGTTGCCGGGGATGGTGGAGCCGGAGCGGTTCGTGGACCGGGGGCAGGCGTTGGCGTGGCTGGACTCGGAGCGGGCGGGGCTGGTGGCGGCGGCGTTGTGGGCGCGGGAGGAGCGGTACGCGGACACGGCGGTGAGGCTGGCGCTGTGCCTGTGGACGTATCTCCACTGGAGGCGGTACTTCGACGACTTGATCACGGTCAGCCGTGCCGCTCAGGAGGCCGCACACCGCGCCGGGAACCGCCACGACGAGGCCATGGCGTGGAACAACCTCGGCCTCGCCCTGCGGGAGGCGGGCCGGGTGGAGGAGGCGATCGACGCCCACACCCGTGACCTCGCCGTGTGTCAGGCCGCCGGGGACCGCCGCAACGAGGCCATGGCGTGGAACAACCTCGGCCTCGCCCTGCGGAAGGCGGGCCGGGCGGAGGAGGCGATCGACGCCCATACTCGCGACCTCGACCTGTCCCAGGCCGCCGGGGACCGCCACGGCGAGGCCAGGGCGTGGAACAACCTCGGCATCGCCCTGGCGGAGGCGGGCCGGGCGGTGGAGGCGCTCGACGCCCACACACGCGCCCTCGACCTGTCCCAGGCCGCCGGGGACCGCCACGGCGAGGCCAGGGCGTGGAACAACCTCGGCGTCGCCCTGGAGGAGGCGGGCCAGGTGGAGGAGGCGATCGAGGCGCACGGCAAGGCCCTGGAGATATTCCGGGAGTTCGAGGACTGGTACGGGGCGGGCCAGACCCTCGCAAATCTGGCCCTCGCCCACGAGGACGCCGACCGCCCCGCCGACGCCCGCGCTTACTGGCTCCAGGCCGCCGACGCCTACACCCGCGCCAACGCCCCCACCGAAGCCGCCGACGCCCGCGCCCAAGCCGCCGCACTACCGGAATAGCGCCCCCCCTACCCCCCATACCCCCGAGCCCCCCGCCAAGGCACCACCGCCCACATCCGCGTCCCACCCCCGGGCTCCCGAGCCTCCCCGAACCCCCACTCCCCCTCGCAGGCCCGCACCACGCACCCGAGCACCCGCAGCGCCGCCCGCCGCCGGGCATCGCAGGCCGCCGCCAGCCGGGGATGCGCATGCCGCGCATGCCCGTCGTAGAAGATCACCCGTACCTCCCCGTCCCGGTACCGCAGGGACACGTACACCTCACCGTCGGGCGTGAACCGGTAAGCACATGCGGCGAGTTCGCCGACCACCTGCACCACCGCGTCCGTCACGTCGGCCAGCCCGTGCGTCTGGAGCGCGACCCGCGTGACCGCACGGGCGATGCGGGGACTGGCCGGACCAGGGGGCAACGTGAAGCTGTAGGCGAGTGCGTCGGGAGACGGTGGCGGCGCCTGCCGATCGTCGCCGGACAGGGGGCAGGCCGAGACGGTGACCGATGCGGACACGGGCGACTCCTTCGTGAGGTGAGGTGTGGTGTGTGACGCGATCCGATGAGCCGGCGACTCGACCGACGCCGGTGGCCCGTCTCCCCGGCGCGGGCCCGCCCCTCCCGGGGAAGGAGGACGCGGGCAGGCTCGCGCGATGCACTTCCGGCGGCGCCGGTCGGTAAGCGGCTCATCACCGACTGTAGAGAAAAGTAGGGAACGTGTGCCACATACTCTCCTCAATTGCCTCCAACGGGTTGGACCGAAGGCCCCTGCGCGGTGCAGACTGGCCCCGATTCGCCGGGGAGAAAGGGCAGCGATGCCGACAAGGCCCGCACCGACGGAACGTCAGAAGCGGCTGGGCGCCGAGCTGCGCAGGATGCGGCTTGCGGCGGGGCGGAACACGGAGTACGCCGCCGGACTGCTGGGACTGGACCGCACGAAGGTGTCCAACATGGAAGCGGGGGTCCGCGCCATCTCGCCGGACCGCATTCGGATACTCGCCAGCAACTACGAGTGCTCGGACGAGGCGTACATCGATGCTCTGGTCGCAATGGCCGACCCCCGCCCGCGGGGATGGTGGCACCAGTTCAGGGGTGCGCTGCCGCAAGGGCTGCTGGACGTCGCGGAGCTGGAGTGGTTCGCCACGCGGCTGCGCAGCTATCAGACCGTGCACGTCCCAGGGCTCCTGCAAATCGGCGAGTACGCCCGCGCCATCTTCGCCGCCGCGCTCCCGGCCCTGCCGCCCTCGGAGGTCGAACTCCGCGTCGTTCAGCGACTGCGTCGGCAGCAGGTGCTCGACCGCGAGCAGCCGTCCCCTGTGGACTACGTCGCGTACGTGCACGAGTGGGCCCTGCGCATGCAGTTCGGGGGTCGCCGCACCATGCGGGAGCAGCTCTTCCACCTGTGCGAGGTGTCCGAGCGGCCCCACGTCGAGCTACGGGTCCTCCCCGTCGAGGCAGGGGCGTTCCCGGGCGCGGGACATGCCGTGCTCTACGCGCACGGCGCCGTTCCCCAACTGGACACCGTGCAGCTGGATTCCGCGCACGGCGGCGAGTTCACGTACGCCGAGGCCCAACTGGACAAGTACCGGGCCCATCTGGACTGGTGGCACGCGCATACGCTGAGCCCCAAGGACTCGCGGGAACTGATCCACTCGATCGCCCGCCGACTCTGACCGGAGAGGAGACGTCATGGCCGACATCACCTGGGAAGAGCCCTTCTGCGCCGAGGGCAACAACTGCTTCCGCATAGGCACCGACCCCACCGGCAACGCCTACATCGCCATCGCCGGACAGGAAGACCACCCCCTCGTCGACTCCCACGAAGCCCTCCGCGCACTCATCCGCGCCGTGAAGGCCGGAGAGGTCGACCACCTCCTCTAGGGAAGCGGCGGGGGCACGGTCCCCTTGACCTGACCAGACCGGCGCTCCTACGTTCACACGGCAGTCATCTCCACGCCACAACGACGTGCGCCGCCTGGAGGTCATGCCCGTGCGCCCCACCGCAGCCACTCTCCTCCTCCCCGTCCTCCTCGCCGCCACCGCTCTCACCGCCTGCGGCGGCGGCAGCGGCGGCGACCCGGACACCGTGAAGGTCTCCTTCAAGCAGTCGACGGACAATTCCATCCGCGTGATGGACGACTATCTGGCCGACATCAAAAGGCAGTTCGAGAAGAGCCACCCGGGCAAGAAGGTGGAGCTGGTCCCCATCAAGGCCCCGGACTCGGAGTACTACACCAAGGTCCAGCAGATGCTGCGTTCCCCGAAGACGGCCCCGGACCTGGTCTACGAGGACACCTTCCTCGTCAACAGCGACATCACCAGCGGGTACCTCAAACCCCTCGACGCCTACCTCGCCAAGTGGCCGGACTGGGACCAGTTCATCGACACGGCCAAGGCGGCGGCCCGCGGGGAGGACGGGAAGACGTACGGCGTCCCGGACGGCACCGACGCCCGCGGGCTCTGGTACGACAAGGGCGTCTTCGCCAAGGCCGGCATCCCCACCCCCTGGCAGCCGAAGACCTGGGACGACATCCTCGACGCGGCCCGGACGATCAAGGCCAAGGTGCCCGGCGTGACGCCCCTCAACGTCTACACCGGCAAGCCCGCCGGTGAGGCCGCCACCATGCAGGGCTTCCAGATGCTGCTGTACGGGACCGGCGACGGCACGACCGATCCGCTCTACGACGAGACGAGCAAGAAGTGGGTCACCGGCAGCGACGGCTTCAAGGACGCCCTCCGCTTCGTCCACACCGTCTACGACGAGAAGCTCGGCCCCGACGTCGCCACCGCCCTCGACCCCAACATCCAGACCATCGTCCGCGGCGATCTGCTGCCCAAGGGCAAGCTCGGCATCGCGCTCGACGGCTCCTGGCTCCCGCAGGACTGGCTGCCGGGCAGCGGGCACGAGTGGCCCCAGTGGTCGCAGAAGCTGGGGCTGGCCTACATGCCGACGCAGCACGGGCAGGCGCCCGGCAAGGTGAGCATGTCCGGCGGCTGGACCTGGGCGATCCCCGCGAAGGCCGGCAATCCCGATCTGGCCTTCGAGTTCATCAAGACGATGCAGACCAAGGCGAACGCCAAGAAGTGGTACGTCGCCAACTCCGGGATCGCGGTACGGAAGGACGTGGCGGCCGATCCGTCCTACGCCGGCGCGCAGCCCGGCATCGAGTTCTTCACCGGTCTCGTCGCCTTCACCCACTACCGGCCCGCCTACCCGGCGTACCCGAAGGTGTCCACGGCCGTCCAGGAGGCGATGGAGGGGGTCACCACCGGTGATCTGTCCGTCGAGGAGGCCGCCGCCGGATACGACGAGACGCTGCGGGAGGTCACCGACGACCGCGTGGTCCAGCGGTGACCCGGCGCACCCTGGCCCGCGCCCTTCCCCTCACCCCCGCCGTCGTCCTGCTGCTGCTCTTCCTCGCCGGGCCCATCGCCTACTGCGTCTACATCGCCTTCACCGACCTCCAGCTCACCGGCCAGGCGCACTCCTCCTTCGTCGGCCTGGACAACTTCCGTACCGCCTTCACCGACGAGGGGTTCCTCAACGCCGTATGGCTGACGCTCGTCTTCACCGTGCTGTCGTCGCTCATCGGGCAGAACACGCTCGGGCTGGCCCTCGCCTCGCTCATGCAGCGCGCGTCCAAACCGGTCCGTACGCTCACCGGCGGCATCGTCATCACCGCGTGGGTGCTGCCCGAGGTGGTCGCCGGTTTCCTCCTCTACGCCTTCTTCCGCCGGGAGGGCACCCTCAACGCCGTCCTCGACGCGCTCCATCTGCCGCGCCAGAACTGGCTGTTCACGCTGCCGATCCTCGCCGTGTCCTTCGCCAACGTCTGGCGCGGCACCGCCTTCTCGATGCTCGTCTACTCGGCCGCCCTCCAGGAGATACCGAAGGAGATCACCGAGGCGGCCGAGGTCGACGGGGCGGGCGGCTGGCGGCGGCTGTGGCACGTCACGCTGCCGATGATCCGGCGCTCCATCGGGACCAACCTGATGCTCAACACCCTCCAGACCCTGTCCGTCTTCGGGCTGATCTGGGTGATGACCCGGGGCGGGCCCGGGGACAAGAGCCAGACGCTGCCGCTGTTCATGTACGAGCAGGCGTTCCAGAACAGCATGATCGGCTACGGCACGGCGGTGGCGCTTCTGCTGCTGCTCGTCGGCGCGCTCTTCTCCGTCGTCTACCTGCGCCTGCTGCGGACGGAGGTGTGAGACGCCCATGACCCGCACCCGCACCCGCGTCACGCGCCCTGCGTCCCGCCGCGTCTCCCGCGGTACCTCCCGCCGTGTCGCCGCCGACATCTGCCTGCTGCTCGTCGCTGCGGCCTTCTGCCTCCCCCTCGCCTGGGTGGTGCTCTCGTCCGTCGATCCGCACGCCGACCTCACCGTGAAGGCCCCGGACGGTCTCACCTTCGGCAACTTCGACGCGATCCTCACCGAGGACGTCACCTTCCGGCCGCTGCTCAACAGCCTGGTCCTGTGCGGCGGCGGCACCGCCCTCACCGTCGTCTGCGCGGTGCTGGCGGCCTATCCGCTCTCACGGTTCCGGTCCCGGCTCAACCGGCCGTTCCTGCTGACGATCCTGTTCGCCACCGGCCTGCCGATCACCGCGGTCATGGTGCCGGTGTACGCGCTGTTCGTGCAGGTCGACCTGATCGACACCCTGCGGGGGACGGTGCTGTTCTTCGCCGCCTCCCAGCTTCCCTTCGCGATCTGGCTGATGAAGAACTTCATGGACGGGGTGCCGAAGGAGCTGGAGGAGGCGGCCTGGACCGACGGCGCGTCCACCCGGCAGTCCCTGCTGCGGATCGTGCTGCCGCTGATGGGGCCGGGCGTGGCGGTGGTGACCGTGTTCTCGTTCGTGATGATGTGGGGCAACTTCTTCGTCCCCTTCATGCTGCTGCTCACCCCGGACCGGATGCCCGCGTCGGTCGGCATCAACGAGTTCTTCGGCAACCGCGGCATGGTCGCCTACGGGCAGCTCGCCGCCTTCTCGGTCGTCTACTCGACGCCGGTGATCCTGCTGTACGTCCTGATCGCACGACGGCTGGGCGGCGGCTTCGCGCTGGGCGGGGCGGTGAAGGGGTGACCGGGACCGTACGCCTGTGCAAGCCACCGAGGCCGTACGCCTGCGCGAGCCACCGGAGCCGTACGCCTGCGCGAGCCACCAGGACCGTACGCCTGCGCGAGTGGCCGGAACCGTACCTTCCTACAATCCGTGATCCTGGCCGAACAGCCCGTAGTCACCCCGGCCCCGCGCCCCTACGGTGTGGCCGTGCACCAGCCCACCCCCCGGCCGGACCCGTCCGGTCCTCCGTTCAGCGCCCCCGCCGCCCGCCGGCTCCGCGCCGGCCTCGGCATGGGGCCCGAGCACGTCGCCCACGGCATGCGCGTCCTGTACGGGCTCCCGCACGTCACCCCCGGCCTCGTCGTCGCCTGGGAACGCGGGACCGCCCACCCGACCGGCCCCGAACTCACCGCCCTGGCCGGGGTGCTGTGGTGTTCGCCCGGCGACCTCATCGGCCGGCCCCGGACCCTGCGCGAGCACCGCGTCGCCCGCGGACTCGCGCCCCAGGACGTCGCCCGCGCGATCGGGATGGAGCCGCGCGCCTATCTGCGGGCGGAGGAGACGGACACCTGGCGGGGCACCGACCGCCAGACGGCCGCGCTGGCCGAGGCGCTCGGCCTCGCCCTGCCGGACCTCGTCGCCGTCACGGGCCGCGACGGCGAGCTCGCCGAGCTGCTGCGCAGCGCCGTGACCACCCGCTGGCAGGCGTACGTCCGCCCGGTCGCCAAGGTGGTGCCGCTGGACCGGCCGGTGCTGGAGGGCGTCCTGCGGCGGCTGCACCGGGACTACCAGGGCCGCATGGCCGCCACCCTCGGCTGGGGCGGCGGCAGCGGCGACTCCAGCGACTCCGGGCGCGCCTTCCTCGACCGGATCGCCGAGCACTTCTGGGCGGCGGCCGAGGGGCGGGCGGCCGAGACAGGGAACGCCGGGGGCTAGAAGACCGACTCGGCCTCGTCCATCCGGTTCTTCGGCACGGTCTTCAGCTCGGTGACCGCCTCCGCCAGCGGCACCATCACGATGTCGGTGCCGCGCAGCGCGGTCATCTTCCCGAACTCGCCGCGGTGCGCGGCCTCCACCGCGTGCCAGCCGAAGCGGGTGGCGAGCACCCGGTCGTACGCGGTCGGCGTGCCGCCGCGCTGGACGTGGCCGAGGATGACCGGCTTGGCCTCCTTGCCGAGCCGCTTCTCCAGCTCGTGCGCCAGCGCCGTGCCGATGCCCTGGAAGCGCTCGTGGCCGTACTGGTCGATCGCGCCCTTGCCGTAGTCCATGGTGCCGTCGGCGGGGTGGGCGCCCTCGGCGACGCAGATGACCGCGAACTTCTTGCCGCGGGCGAAGCGCTCCTCGACCATCTTCACCAGGTCGGCGGGGTCGAAGGGCCGCTCGGGCAGGCAGATGCCGTGCGCGCCGGCCGCCATGCCGGACTCCAGGGCGATCCAGCCCGCGTGGCGGCCCATGACCTCCACGACCATGACCCGCTGGTGGGACTCGGCGGTGGTCTTCAGGCGGTCCATCGCCTCCGTGGCGACGCCGACGGCGGTGTCGAAGCCGAAGGTGCGGTCGGTGGAGGAGATGTCGTTGTCGATGGTCTTCGGCACGCCGACCACCGGCAGACCCGCCTCCGACAGCATCCGGGCCGCCGTGAGCGTGCCCTCGCCGCCGATCGGGATGAGCGCGTCGATGCCGAAGTCGCGGGCGATGTCGGCGGCGTTCTCACACGCCTCGCGCAGCCGGTCGCGCTCCAGGCGGGAGGAGCCGAGGATGGTGCCGCCGCGGGCCAGGATGCCGCTGACCGCGTTCAGGTCGAGGGTGCGGTAGCGGCCGTCCAGCAGACCGGCGTAACCGTCCTCGAAACCGATGACCTCGTCGTCGTACTGGGCGACCGCTCGGTGCACGACCGACCGGATCACTGCGTTCAGGCCGGGGCAGTCGCCGCCTGCGGTGAGGACTCCGATACGCATCGTGCTCTGTCTCCTGCTCGCTGTTGACACCGGTGAGCCGGCTTCGATTCTTTCACGTCCCCCGGGACGGTGCCGATTACGCCTCGTCCACCCCGGTGTGCCCCTCTTCGCCCCCTCCCCTCCGCCACTGACAGGCGCCTTATCTGTCGGCAGAGGTATTGTCAAGAGGGTTCCGCTCACCTCGGTGGGCGATTTTTGTGCACGAAACGGTACCCGTCGGACAATGTCGTCTCGCAGGGTGTCCCTCAGACGAAACGGAGAGCACGCGTGACGCGCAGCGTGTACGTGACCGGTATCGACCGCGGCGACGGCCGCCAGGTCGTCGAACTGGGGGTCATGGAACTCCTCACCCGGCAGGTCGACCGGGTCGGCGTCTTCCGCCCCCTCGTCCACGACGGGCCCGACCGCCTCTTCGAGCTGCTGCGCGCCCGCTACCGGCTGTCGCAGGACCCGGCGACCGTGTACGGCATGGACTACCGGCAGGCGTCCGCCCTCCAGGCCGAACAGGGCACGGACGAGCTGGTGTCGGCGCTGGTGGACCGCTTCCACCTGGTCGCCCGCGACTACGACGTGGTGCTCGTCCTCGGCACCGACTTCGCCGGCACCCAGCTCCCCGACGAGCTGGCGCTCAACGCCCGGCTCGCCAACGAGTTCGGCGCCTCCGTGATCCCGGTGGTCGGCGGGCGCAAGCAGACCGCCGAGTCCGTCCTCGCCGAGACCCGCAACGCCTTCCGCGCCTACGACGGGCTGGGCTGCGACGTCCTGGCCATGGTCGCCAACCGGGTCGCCCGCGAGGACCGGGACGAGATCGCCGAGCGGCTCGTCTCCCGGCTGCCGGTGCCGTGCTGGGTGCTGCCCGACGAACCCGCGCTGTCCGCGCCGACGGTCGCCCAGATCGCCCACGCCCTGGAGGCCAAGGTGCTCCTCGGCGACGACTCCGGGCTCGCCCGCGACGCGCTCGACTTCGTCTTCGGCGGCGCGATGCTGCCGAACTTCCTGGGCGCGCTGACCCCCGGCTGCCTCGTCGTCACCCCGGGCGACCGCGCCGACCTGGTCGTCGGCTCGCTGGCCGCGCACAGCGCCGGCACCCCGCCGATAGCCGGTGTGCTGCTCACCCTGAACGAGGTGCCGGGCGACGACATCCTCACCCTGGCCGCCCGCCTCGCCCCCGGCACGCCGGTGCTGTCGGTGTCCGGCAACAGCTTCCCCACCGCCGCGCAGCTGTTCTCCCTGGAGGGCAAGCTGAACGCGGCCACCCCGCGCAAGGCGGAGACCGCGCTCGGCCTGTTCGAGCGCCACACCGACACCGCCGAGCTCGCCCGCCGGGTCTCCGCGCCCAGCAGCGGCCGGGTCACCCCGATGATGTTCGAGCACAAGCTGCTGGAGCAGGCCCGCTCCGACAGGCGCCGCGTGGTGCTGCCCGAGGGCACCGAGGAGCGCGTGCTGCACGCCGCCGAGGTGCTGCTGCGCCGGGGCGTGTGCGACCTGACCCTGCTCGGCCCCGTCGACCAGATCCGCAAGAAGGCCGCCGACCTCGGCATCGACCTCGGCGACTCCCAGCTGATCGACCCGGCCACCAGCGACCTGCGCGACGGCTTCGCCGAGAAGTACGCCGCCCTGCGCGCCCACAAGGGCGTCACCGTCGAGCTGGCCTACGACGTCGTCTCCGACGTGAACTACTTCGGCACCCTGATGGTGCAGGAGGGCCTGGCCGACGGCATGGTCTCGGGCTCCGTGCACTCCACGGCCGCCACCATCCGGCCCGCCTTCGAGATCATCAAGACCCGGCCGGACGCCTCGATCGTGTCGTCCGTGTTCTTCATGTGCCTGGCCGACAAGGTCCTGGTCTACGGCGACTGCGCCGTCAACCCCGACCCGAACGCCGAGCAGCTCGCCGACATCGCCGTCCAGTCCGCCACCACCGCCGCCCAGTTCGGCGTGGAGCCGCGGATCGCGATGCTGTCGTACTCCACCGGCACCTCCGGCTCCGGCGCGGACGTCGACAAGGTGCGCGAGGCGACGGAGATCGTCCGCGCGCGCCGGCCCGACCTGAAGATCGAGGGCCCGATCCAGTACGACGCGGCCGTCGAGCCGTCCGTCGCCGCGACCAAGCTGCCCGGCTCCGAGGTCGCCGGGCAGGCCACCGTGCTGATCTTCCCCGACCTCAACACCGGCAACAACACCTACAAGGCCGTGCAGCGCTCGGCCGGCGCCATCGCCGTCGGCCCGGTCCTGCAGGGCCTGCGCAAGCCGGTCAACGACCTGTCCCGCGGCGCCCTCGTCCAGGACATCGTCAACACCGTCGCCATCACGGCGATCCAGGCCCAGCAGGCCCCCGCCCAGCAGTCCCCCAGCGAGAAGGCAACCGCCCAGTGAGCTCCACCCACCCGTCTCCCGCCACCGCCCTGTCCGACGGGCTCCGCCCGGCCCTCCCTTCCCGGGTCCTCGTCCTCAACTCCGGCTCCTCGTCGGTGAAGTACCAGCTGCTCGACATGCGCGACGAGCGCCGGCTGGCGGTGGGCCTCGTCGAGCGGATCGGCGAGCAGACCTCCCGGCTCAAGCACACCCCGCTGCTCGGCGGCGGCGAGCCCCGGGAGCGCACCGGCCCGATCGCCGACCACAAGGCCGCCCTGGAGGCGGTCGCCGAGGAGCTGGCCGCCGACGGGCTGGGCCTGGACTCGCCCGAGCTGGCCGCCATCGGGCACCGGGTGGTGCACGGCGGGAAGCACTTCACCGAGCCGACCGTCGTCGACGACGCCGTCCTCGCCGAGATCGAGCGGCTCATCCCGGTCGCCCCGCTGCACAACCCGGCCAACCTCACCGGCATCCGCACCGCGCAGGCGCTCCGCCCGGACCTGCCGCAGGTCGCCGTCTTCGACACCGCCTTCCACACGACGATGCCGGAGTCGGCCGCCCGCTATGCCATCGACGTCGAGACCGCCGACGCGCACCGCATCCGCCGCTACGGCTTCCACGGCACCTCGCACGCCTACGTCTCCCGGGCCACGGCGAAGCTGCTCGGCAAGGACCCGTCCGAGGTCAACGTGATCGTGCTGCACCTGGGCAACGGCGCGTCCGCCTCCGCCGTGCGGGGCGGGAAGTGCGTGGACACCTCCATGGGGCTCACCCCCTTGGAGGGCCTGGTGATGGGTACGCGTTCCGGCGACATGGACCCGGCCGTCATCTTCCATTTGATGCGCGTTGGCGGAATGTCCGCCGACGAGATCGACACTCTCCTCAACAAGAAGAGCGGCCTGATCGGCCTGTGCGGGGACAACGACATGCGGGAGATCCGCCGCCGTATCGACGAGGGTGACGAACAGGCGCGGCTCGCCTTCGACATCTACATTCACCGTCTGAAGAAGTACATCGGCGCCTATTACGCCGTGCTCGGACGGGTGGACGCGGTCGCCTTCACGGCCGGGGTCGGCGAGAACGCCGCGCCGGTGCGGGAGGCCGCCGTGGCGGGCCTGGAGGAGCTGGGCCTGGCGGTCGACGGCGAGCTGAACGCCGCGCGCGGCGACGGGCCGCGGCTGATCTCGCCCGAGTACGCCCGGGTGGCGGTCGCCGTGGTGCCGACCGACGAGGAATTGGAGATCGCGACGCAGACCTACGCGCTGGTCGGAAAGAACAGCTGAGGGAGGCAGAGGAATTCACGGGTGAGCACCCACGCGCCCATTTGTATCTTCCGCCAGACGGAATATTCCGCAGCGAAACAAACCGATAGGATCGCTCCATGCGCCGTTCGAAAATCGTCTGTACTCTCGGCCCCGCGGTCGACTCCCACGAACAGCTCGTCGCGCTGATCGAGGCGGGCATGAATGTGGCCCGCTTCAACTTCAGCCACGGCTCCCACGCCGAGCACCAGGGGCGGTACGACCGCCTCCGGGCCGCCGCCAAGGAAGCGGGCCGGCCCGTCGGTGTCCTCGCCGACCTCCAGGGCCCCAAGATCCGGCTGGAGACCTTCGCCGAGGGCCCGGTGGAGCTGGTGCGCGGTGACGAGTTCACCATCACCACCGAGGACGTGCCGGGTGACAAGACGATCTGCGGCACCACCTACAAGGGCCTGCCCGGCGACGTGGCCAAGGGCGACCAGATCCTCATCAACGACGGCAACGTCGAGCTGAAGGTCACCGAGGTCGTCGGCCACCAGGTGAAGACGATCGTCATCGAGGGCGGCGTCATCTCCGACCACAAGGGCATCAACCTGCCCGGCGCGGCCGTCAACGTCCCCGCCCTGTCCGACAAGGACGTCGAGGACCTCCGCTTCGCGCTGCGCATGGGCTGCGACCTGGTCGCCCTGTCCTTCGTCCGCGACGCCAAGGACATCCAGGACGTGCACCGCGTCATGGACGAGGAGGGCCGCCGCGTCCCGGTCATCGCCAAGGTGGAGAAGCCGCAGGCGGTGGAGAACATGGAGGACGTCGTGCTGGCGTTCGACGGTGTCATGGTCGCCCGCGGCGACCTGGCCGTCGAGTACCCGCTCGAGAAGGTCCCCATGGTGCAGAAGCGCCTGATCGAGCTGTGCCGGCGCAACGCCAAGCCGGTGATCGTCGCGACCCAGATGATGGAGTCGATGATCACCAACTCGCGTCCGACCCGCGCCGAGGCCTCCGACGTGGCCAACGCGATCCTGGACGGCGCCGACGCGGTCATGCTGTCCGCCGAGTCCAGCGTGGGCGCGTACCCGATCGAGACCGTCAAGACGATGTCGAAGATCGTCACCGCGGCCGAGCAGGAGCTGCTCTCCAAGGGCCTCCAGCCGCTGGTCCCGGGCAAGAAGCCGCGCACGCAGGGCGGTTCGGTGGCCCGTGCCGCCTGCGAGATCGCCGACTTCCTCGGCGGCAGGGGCCTGGTGGCCTTCACCCAGTCCGGTGACACCGCCCGCCGCCTGTGCCGCTACCGCGCGGCCCAGCCGATCATCGCGTTCACCACCGACGAGTCCACCCGCAACCAGCTCACCCTCAGCTGGGGCGTGGAGCCGCACGTCGTGCCGTTCGTCAACAGCACCGACGAGATGGTCGACCTGGTGGACCAGGAGATGGTCAAGCTCGGCCGGTTCGGCGAGGGCGACATCGTCGTGATCACCGCCGGCTCGCCGCCCGGCGTCCCCGGCACCACCAACATGGTCCGCGTCCACCACCTGGGCGAGGGCACCCGCGGCAACTGACGTCCGCGGCCCGCGTACGGCACCGAGGGCGCCCCCTGCGATCGGCAGGGGGCGCCCTCGGCGTTGTGCGGCTCCCGAACGGGCTTACGAAGGTGCTCAGTCGGTGATGTACTGGTGCAGCCCCGGAATGGTCAGGGTGCCGCCGAACTGGCCGGCCTGGGTGACCTTGACGTCGGTGAAGTAGATCAGGGGGATGTTCAGCGGCGGCGGGTGCTCCGGGTCGAACGTGATCGGGATCAGGCCGAGCAGCTTCCCGGAGATGCTCTCCGTGTACATGATCGTCTTGCCGTCGCGGATGGTGGACGTGGAACCCTTGGCCGCCTGCACGTGGTAGGTCTTGCCGCTGCCCCGGTCCTTGACGATCTGGTGCAGGTCACCGATGTCGGTGCCGTCGGAGACGACGTACTTCAGCACCCTCTTGGTCGTGCCGTTCGCCGTCTTCACCTCGACGATGCCCTGGTAGTCGGCGCCCTTCAGCAGCAGCGAACTGGCCTCCAGGTACCAGGGGTCGTCGGGCACCAGGAGGGCGTTGTCGACGCCGCCCTCCGCGTCCGTGGCGATCGGGCAGTCCGCGGGGTCCGCGGAGGCGCTCGCCGACGGGCTGGGGCTGGGACTGGGCGAGGCGGTGGCCTCCCCGGTCGCCTCCCCCGCGGTTTCCCCGGTCTCCTCCGCAGCCTTCCCGCTCTCGCCCTTCTCGGCCGCCGTACCGGACGTGCCGGCGGACTTCTCCGCCTTCTTCTCCTCCGTCTCCTTCGCCGGGTCCTCGGCGGAGGCGGACGGGGACGGGACCGCGCTCCCGGACGCGGACGCCGAAGGGGTGGGCGTGGGGCCGGCGCTCTCCGGCGATCCGCCGCCGGTGAAGGCGTCCTCGATGGCGTCGCCGATGCCCTCCAGCAGGCCGCCGCCCTTCGGCTCCGGCGGCGGGGAGCCGGCCGCGGCGCCCGCACCGGCGGACGGCGCGCTCACGGACGAGGAGGGGGACGGGGAGGGCTCGGCCGCCCGCGCGCCCTGTCCCGCGGAACCGGTCCGCCCGCCTTCGGAGGCCGCGTCGTCGGAACCTGAATCCGGCGAAGGGGCCCTGTCCGGGGCGGAGCTTTCCGCGCTTTCCACGGGCGTGCCGTCCTCCGTGCCGCCGGAGGCCGAAGGCACCGCCTGCGCGCCCTTCTCCTCCTCGCCGGGCGAGGCGGAGGGCGTCGGTTTCGCCGTGCCGCCCTTCTCCAAGGCGGCCACACAGGCCTCGTACTCCTCGGCCGTCAGGCTGTTCGAAGCCGACGGCGAGGGGCTGTCAGCAAGGGCCAGCGTCGGCGTGAACCCCATCCCCATGAGGACCGCCGTGGGCATCGCCGCCAGGGCTATCGCCCGGCCGGCCGGCATGTGAAACCTGGTCAGAAGCGGCTTTCTGGGGGCTGCGTGGCGGGGCCCCGTTCTCTCCTGCGGCGGCACCCCCGTGCTGCTGTCGTCCCGGATCTCGTCAGCCGACACGGTGCCCCCCGTCGCGGTCCTCGGCCCGGGGGCCGTCCGGGCCGCTCCCTCCGGGGGCGTCCGTTCCGCCGGGTCCCGGGGCGCCCGCCGGCTGCGGTCCGCTCGCCGCCGGCTCCGGCCGGCCCGGCGCCCAGGAGACGGCGAGCGCGCCGCCGACCAGCGCCAGCAGGAAACCGACCAGGAAACCGCCGATGTTGGAGATCACCAGGGACACCAGGGCGAGGACGATCGCCGCGACGCCCGCGAAGACGCGTGTGGCCGCCTGGAACCACATCGTCAGCCCGAGCGTGATCAGCAGCACGCCGATGATCAGCGAACCGGCACCGGCCGTGGTCGACATGGTGATCGACATGGTGCCCAACTTGAGCGTGGCATACGGGAAGTAGGCGATCGGCACCCCGCCGAGCAGGGTGAACAGACCTGCCCAGAACGGCCGGCTGCCCCGCCAGTCACGGAACCGCAGTCGCAGCCGGGTGAGGTTCCCGGCGCTCTGGACCGGAGTTTCGGCACTCATGGAAAACAGCTCCCTGGGTCCGGTGGACGTACATACCGGCTCGGCCGCGTGGAGAAGCCGGAAGTCTGGGTGGGGGGAAGGCGGCGCCCACGGTACGAGGGCACCGGGCGGGGAGCGGGAGGAAAACCCGTTCCCCGCCCTGTGGGACGGCTCAGCCGCCCTGCGTCATCCCGGGTAGCACTCCATCTTGGGGTCCGTGCCGAGACGCATCTTCAGACCGCTGAGCTTGAAGCTGCCGGCCGTGGTCGCCCACGCCGTCTGCTTGACGTCGTAGAGGTCGGCCGATTCCGCCTGCTGGGCGAAGCCACCCGGCAGCACGCTCTTGTCCTTGACGGCAGGCCCCTTGGACTGGTCCTGGACCGCCACACCGATGTCGATGTTCTTGAACTCGGCGTCGGCGTCGAGCTGGGCGACGTCGATGTAGAGGTTCGTGGCCTCGACCTTGCGCTTCTCGTTCGGCCCCGCGTCCAGACGGAGGTAGATCGTCTTCCCGATGAGGGGGATCTCCGTCTTGACCGACTGGCACATCTTGGTGATCTGGGCGGACTTGAACGACGAGATCGCGACCGGACGCTGCGTCGTCTCATCGCCCTTGGTCGTGGTGTAGCCGGTGTCTATGCCGCCGTACTGCGCGAAACCCTCACCGTGCAGGTGACCGGCCGACACCTTGAACTGCTGGCCGGACACGGCGAACGACGCCGCGAGGGCACCCTGCGCCAGCCCGATGCCCACACACGCCGTGGCGGCCACGCTGGGCACCATCACCACCGCGAACCGCTTCCATCTGGTCCCGCCACGCACCTGGGACTCCATATTTCCTCCTTCTCGGACGTACATCTCCTGGCCCCGGTCGGCCCCCAGACGG
The DNA here is from genome assembly GCF_040628835.1 of Streptomyces sp. NPDC006134. Taxonomy (NCBI): domain Bacteria; kingdom Bacillati; phylum Actinomycetota; class Actinomycetes; order Kitasatosporales; family Streptomycetaceae; genus Streptomyces; species Streptomyces sp. NPDC006134. The sequence goes on from NZ_JBEXTV010000039.1 coordinate 33,664, forward strand.
CGGCTCGGCCGGGCAGGGATGGGAGAAGTGCTACGTCCTCGGGAAGGAGAGCGCCCGCGCTCGACGGCACGCACCACGCGCCCGAATCACCGGCGATCACCCCCGAGCGACAACCACTGGTCGCGCCTGACGCACATCACGCACAACCTTGCTGGACAGGCTTCGCCGGGTGAGCGAAGACCCCCCTGCCCAAGAGCCGGCGCCCACTGCCGCCGACCCTGCTCGGTGGGGACCCAGGAAGTCCCGCGACCCGATTGGCTGTCGGGTACGGGAATGGACCGAGCGTCGCCGATCGTTGTGCATTCTCGCCGCAGACACAAGGGGGTTCGTTACTCGCTAGTAACGGCCGGATAACCGATGTACGACACACAGGTCTCACCCGGCGACGCTCGGTGGCAGCTGACGACGAGACAAACCGCCTTGTTCCCGGACAGGATCCGGCAGATCACCACCACCGACTTACTGGCAGTAACAGCGGCCGCGATTGCCAAGATTTGGCAAAACGCGGCCGCACTGGCTCTCTGTCGCCCCACCGTCACCCAGGGGTCACGCGCCCGGGCGATCCGGGGGCGGGCCCGGAGGGGAAGGCTCGCCTCCCGCTCAGAACAGGGCGCGCGCGAGCGCCCTGCGCGCCGCGATCACCCGCGGGTCCTCGGCGCCGACGACCTCGAACAGCTCCAGCAGCCGCAGCCGTACGGCGTCCCGGTCGTCGCCCGCCGTGCGCCGCACCGTCTCGGTGAGACGCCCGAAGGCGTCCTCCACGTGCCCGCCCGCGAGGTCGAGGTCGGCGGCGGCCATCTGGGCCTGCGCGTCGTCCGGCTTCTCGGCGGCGTCCTTGCGGACCTGCTGCGGGTCGAGGTTCTGCACCCGCTGGAGCAACTCGGCCTGGGCGAGGCCCAGTTTGGCCTCGGTGTTGCCCGGGTCGTCGCTCAGCACGTTCTGGTACGCCCGGATGGCGCCGCCCAGGTCGCCCGCGTCCAGGGCCTGTACGGCGGCCTCCAGCGCGGCGTCGTGCGGGCCGGCGGGACGGGTGGGGGCGGCCGGGACGCCGCCCGGCTCGGCCTCCGGGTCGACGGTGAGACCGGTCAGGCCGAAGCGCTGCTCGGCGACCTGCACCAGCTGGTCCAGGGTCTGCCGGATCTGCGTCTCGCCGGCGGCACCCTGGAAGAGCGGCAGCGCCTGGCCGGCGACCACCGCGAAGACGGCCGGGATCCCCTGGACCCCGAACTGCTGCATCAGCAGCTGGTTGGCGTCGACGTCGATCTTGGCGAGGACGAAGCGCCCGTTGTACTCGACGGCGAGCCGCTCCAGCACCGGGCTGAGCTGCTTGCAGGGCTGGCACCACTCGGCCCAGAAGTCGATGACGACCGGGACCTCGGTGGACCGCTGCAGGACGTCGCGCTCGAAGCCCGCCTCGTCGACGTCGATGACGAGATCGGCCGGGGAGACGGCTCCGGTGCCGCCGCCCTGCCGGGCCGCTTGGGCGCGCGCCTGCTCCGCCTTCGCCTTGGCCTCCTGGGCCGCCTTCACCGCGGCGAGGTCGACGACTCCGCTCATGGACATGTTCCGTGGCTGCATGCGTCTATCCTCCCCCGTCCGGCCGCGTCTGTGAAAAACGATGTGACAGCGGGGCCCGTCGGACGGCCCCGCGGCGCCGGGTCCCCACCCCACGCCCGTGGTTGTCGCTCGCGTGCGCGCCCCGGACACGCCGGATGCGCCGCTCACCGCAGCTTTCGCTACGGGTCGTAGCGTAATACCGGCCGGGCCCCCGGGGACACCCTCCCCTGGTGATCTCCCTCACGACCCCGCGGGAGGCGCGGTTATGGTCGTGGGATGCAGTCCCGCTCCCCCACCGGCCGCGCCGGCCGTGCCGGGCGCCCGCGCAGTGCCGCGGCCGACGCCGCGATCCTGGCCGCGACCCGGGCGGCCCTGGTCGAACTGGGCTGGTCCAAGCTCACCCTGGGAGACGTCGCCGCCCGCGCCGGGGTTGCGAAGACCACGCTGTACCGGCGCTGGCCGGGCAAGAACGAACTGGTGGTCGACGCCGTCGCGGAACTCTTCGACGAGCTCCGTCTGCCCGACCGCGGCTCCCTCGCCGCCGACATCGAGGGCGTCGTCCTGCAGTTCGCGGCGATCCTGGAGCGCCCGGAGGCCCGCAGCGGGCTGATGGCGGTGGTGGCGGAGGCCACCCGCGACGACGCCCTGCGCGCCCGGATCCGCGCCCTCATCGTCGACCGGCAGAAACGCCTGGTCCGGGAGGGCCGGGCACGCGCCCAGCGGCGCGGGGAGCTCCCCGCGGAGACGGACGCGCGGCAGACCGCCCGCACCGTGGACCTGATCTTCGACATGGTGGCCGGCGCGGTGGTCCACCGCACTCTGGTGAGCGCGGAGCCGGCCGACGAGGAGTGGGCGCGCGGCTTCACCCGGGTCCTGCTGCACGGGCTGGCCCGCACCGGCGCGCGCGGCGGCCGGCGCTGACCGCGACCACCGCGCGCGGGCGACCGCCCGGCAGGTACGGCCGCCCGCCGCGCCGGAGGGGAGCACCCGTCCGCGCCCCCGCCCCGCCGCGCCGGGGGGAGCACCCGTCCGCGCCCCCGTACGTACGGCCGTCTAGAAGCCGGCCGGTTCCGTGTAGACGCCCCACTCCTCCCTGAGCGCCCCGCAGATCTCGCCCAGCGTCGCCTCCGCCCGTACGGCCCGGAGCATCGGCTCGATCATGTTGGCGCCGGAGCGCGCGGCGTCGATCATCCCGGCGAGGGCGGCGCGCACCGCCGCGTCGTCGCGGGCGGCCTTGCGCGCCCGCAGCACCCGCACCTGCTCCCGCTCCACCTCGTGGCTGACCCGCAGGATCTCCAGGTCCCCGGTGACGGACCCGGTGTGGACGTTGACGCCCACCACCTTCTTGTCGCCCTTCTCCAGGGCCTGCTGGTAGCGGAAGGCGGACTCGGCGATCTCGCCGGTGAACCAGCCGTCCTCGATGCCGCGCAGGATGCCGGAGGTCATCGGCCCGATCGGGTGCCGCCCGTCGGGGTGGGCCCTGAGGCCCCGCTCCTTGATCTGCTCGAAGATCTTCTCGGCGTCGGCCTCGATCCGGTCGGTGAGCTGCTCGACGTACCAGGAACCGCCCAGCGGGTCGGCGACGTTGGCGACGCCGGTCTCCTCCATCAGCACCTGCTGGGTGCGCAGCGCGATCTCGGCGGCCTGCTCGCTGGGCAGCGCGAGGGTCTCGTCCAGCGCGTTGGTGTGCAGGGAGTTGGTCCCGCCGAGCACGGCGGCCAGCGCCTCCACCGCGGTGCGCACCACGTTGTTGTACGGCTGCTGCGCGGTCAGCGAGACACCGGCGGTCTGCGTGTGGAACCGCAGCCACTGCGCCTTCTCGCTCTTCGCCCCGTACACGTCCCGCATCCACCGCGCCCAGATCCGCCGGGCCGCCCGGAACTTGGCGATCTCCTCGAAGAAGTCGACGTGCGCGTCGAAGAAGAAGGACAGCCCCGGCGCGAAGACGTCCACGTCGAGGCCGCGGCTGAGACCCAGCTCCACGTACCCGAAGCCGTCCGCGAGGGTGTACGCCAGCTCCTGCGCGGCCGTCGCCCCGGCCTCGCGGATGTGGTAGCCGGAGACGGACAGCGGCTTGTAGGCGGGGATGCCGGCCGCGCAGTACTCCATCAGGTCGCCGATCAGGCGCAGGTGCGGCTCGGGCTGGAAGAGCCACTCCTTCTGGGCGATGTACTCCTTGAAGATGTCGGTCTGGAGGGTGCCGTTGAGCACGGAGTGCGCGACGCCCTGCCGTTCGGCGGCGACCAGGTACATGCAGAAGACGGGCACGGCGGGCCCGCTGATCGTCATGGAGGTGGTGACGTCCCCGAGCGGGATGTCGCGGAACAGCACCTCCATGTCGGCCGCCGAGTCGATCGCGACGCCGCAGTGCCCGACCTCGCCCAGCGAGCGCGGGTCGTCGGAGTCGCGTCCCATCAGCGTCGGCATGTCGAACGCCACGGACAGGCCCCCGCCGCCCGCGGCGAGGATCATCTTGTACCGCTCGTTGGTCTGCTCGGCGTTCCCGAACCCGGCGAACTGCCGGATGGTCCACGTCCGCCCTCGGTACCCGGTCGGATACAGCCCGCGGGTGAAGGGGTACTCCCCCGGCCAGCCGATCCGCTCGAACCCCTCGTACCTGTCCCCGGGCCGCGGCCCGTACACCGGCTCCACGGGATCGCCGGAGAGCGTGGTGAAGTCGGCCTCGCGCTTGCGCGAGGCGTCGTAGCGGGCCTGCCAGCGGCGGCGGCCCTCCTCTATGGCGTCAGCGTCCATACCCACGAATTTACTAGGACGTCCTAGTAAATGTCGACGGCTGACCGCCGTACGGGTGTCCGTACGGCGGACCGGTTACGCCTTCGCGACCGCCGGGGCGGCGCCCTGCGCGGCCTTCGCCTCCAGCTCCCGGCTGATCTTCCGCTCCACGAAGAAGGCGGCCGTCGGGATGGTGCCGGCGATCAGCACCCACAGCTGCTTGCCGACCTTCCACTTGGCCTTGGCGCCCAGGTCGAAGGCGAAGACCAGGTAGACGACGTAGAGCCAGCCGTGCGCGATGGCGACGACACGGGTGAAGCCGTCGGCACCGTCCATCGTCAGCGCATACTTGGCGATCATGCCGAGGCACAGCAGGACCAGCAGGACACCGGTGACGTACGCCATGACCCGGTAGCGGGTCAGCACGCTCTTTTTCATGGGAACGAGCGTAACCGCCCGTTTCGCGCGATCTTCCGGCGGGGCGCGCGGCGCCCCGGACGGTCACTCCTCCGTGAAGTCCCCCGCCGCGACCCGCAGCGGCCGGAGCATCGCGAAGATCTCCGCGCACTCCTCCGCGTCGTACACGCCCAGGCCGAAGTCCATCGCCATCAGGTCGCGGGTGGCCGCCTCGACCACCTCGCGGCCCTTGTCGGTGATGGTGGCGAGGGTGCCGCGGCCGTCGTTGGGGTTGGGGCGCTTGGCGACCAGCCCCGACTTCACCAGCCGGTCGACGGTGTTCGTGACCGACGTGGGGTGCACCATCAGCCGCTCGCCGATCTTGGACATCGGCAGCTCGCCGGATTTCGAGAAGGTGAGCAGCACCAGCGCCTCGTACCGCGCGAACGTCAGCCCGTACGGCTTGACCACCGCGTCGACCTCGGCCAGCAGGATCTGGTGCGCGCGCATGATCGACGTGATCGCCGCCATGGACGGCACACTGCCCCAGCGCTGCTTCCAGAGTTCGTCGGCGCGGGCGATGGGGTCGAACGAGAGACTGAGGGGCTTCGGCACGTCTCCAGACCTTACCGGCCGGTCATATGCCGGGCAGCCCTGTCTCGCCCCTCGGGCCACGGCCGCCGTCCGGGCGCGGCGGGACGAGGGCGGCGAGGGCGCGGCAACAGCGGCAATACCGGGCACGGCGCGCCCCCTATGTCACGATTGGCGACGGTCATCACCGAACGTCATCATCTCTGTACTCGTCCTCAGGGAGCGGCATGCCCCGGCTGATCCACACCCTCGCGGCACTGGCGGCGCTCGGGCTCGCGGCGGGCTGCTCGTCCGGGCCCGACGCCGACGAGGCGTCCGTCGCCGGTGCCGCCTCCAAGAAACCCGCCCGCCCGGCCGGCTCCCCCTTCTGGGTCGACCCGGACAGCCCCGCCGCCGCCCAGAGCCGGCAGTGGCAGCGGGAGGGGCGGACCCAGGACGCCGCGCTGCTGCGCCGGATCGCCGACCAGCCGGCGGCGCTGTGGCCGGCCGGCGAGATCGACCCGGCGCCGCTGGTCCGGAAGGCCACCCGGGCGGCGGCCAAGGCGGGGAAGACGGCCCTGCTCGTCGCCTACAACATCCCGCACCGCGACTGCGGCCAGCACTCCGCGGGCGGCGCGGCGGACGCCGAGACCTACCGGCAGTGGATCGGGAGGTTCGCCGACGCCGTGGGCGACGCCAAGGCCCTGGTCGTCCTGGAGCCCGACGCGGTCGCGCACATCGTCGACGGCTGCACGCCCGGCGAACTGCACGCCGAACGGGAGCGGCTGCTGGGTGAGGCGATCGAGCGGCTGAAACGGCAGCCGAACACCAAGGTCTACCTGGACGCGGGCAACCCCGCCTGGATCAAGGAACCCTGGAAACTGGTCGAGCCGCTGAAGCGGGCCGGGATCGCGCACGCCGACGGCTTCGCCCTCAACGTCTCCAACTTCCAGACCGACGAGGTCGCCAAGACCTACGGGCGGGCCCTCGCCAAGGACCTCGGCGGCAAGCACTTCGTCGTCGACAGCAGCCGCAACGGCAACGGTCCCCTGCCCGGCGCCTGGTGCAACCCGCCGGGCCGGGCGCTCGGCACCCGGCCGACGACCGACACCGGCGAGCCCCTCCTCGACGCCTACCTGTGGATCAAGCGGCCCGGCGAGTCGGACGGGACCTGCGAGGGCGGGCCGGACGCCGGGCAGTGGTGGCCGGAGTACGCCCTGGAGCTGGCGCGCAACTCCAGGGCGTGAGGGACTCCGGGAGCGGGCTCCCCTCCCCTCGCTTCCCCTCGCTTCACTTCACGTGGATCCACTTCGCCTTCGACGGTGTGCCCTGCGCGTCCGTGACGAACAGCATGTACCAGCCGGGCGGGACCAGGGTGCGGTCGCGCGGGATGTCGAACGTCACCGCCTTGCCCTTCTTGGTCACCCCGAGTTCGATGGACCGCTGCTCGACGTCCGTCGTGTGCGTCACCGCGCTGGGCCGCATCAGCCGGGCCTTGACGACGCGTTCGGGGTGCTCGGTCCGGAACGTCACGCGGTGGTCGCCGTCCGGCTCCCGGGGGCCGTCCTGGAGCACGGGGCGCTGGGCGGCGTTGCGGTGCAGGGCCGGCGGGGTGAACACCTCCATGCGCTGCTCGAAGTGGCCGAGCTTGGTGTTCTGCTGGTCGTCGAAGAGCGGGTCGGAGCCGAAGGTGGCGACCCGGCCGTCGGGCAGCAGCAGCGCCTCGGAGTGGTAGTTGCGGCCCACCGTCGGCGCGGCGGCCTCCCGGAAGGCGTTGGTCTTCGGGTCGTAGAACTGCGCCTTGAGGATGTTGCTGGCGCTGCGCCCGCGGTAGTCCCTGGAGCCGTTGGAGGTGAACACCGTGTCGTCCGGCATGATCACGCTGTTCAGGTAGCGCGTGCCCTGCGGCAGGTCGGGGCCGTCCTTGAAGACCGGGCTGTCCTCCTTCAGGTCGACGACGGCCGTGCGCGGGGTCGACTTGCGGGACTCCCCGACGCCTCCGCCGCCCAGGATCATCACCTTCTGGTCCTGCGCCGGCGGCAGGAGGACGGACGCGGAGGTCTCGGTCTGGTCCAGGTCCGTCAGGCCCGGCACCTTCCGGAAGGTGTTCGTCTTCAGGTCCCACAGCCCCGGTTCGCGGCCCTGGTCGGCGGGGCCGTACCCGGCGTTGGAGGCCGGGTAGAACAGCTTGCCGCCCTTGGTGAGGAACAGGGCCGGGTACGTCGGGAAGTACCGCTTGGGGCCGGGTGACCACTTCTTCGTCTTCGGGTCGTAGATCTCGTTGTCACCCGGGTCGATCACGCCGACGTCGTCCAGGCCGGAGACGGCGAGGATCCGCCCGTCCTCCAGGCCGACGAGGGTCGGGTACCAGCGGGCCTTGTCCATCGGTTCGACGGGGACGTACCTCTCGGCGACCGGGTCGAACTCGTAGGCGGCGCGGATGCCCTGGAAGTCCTGCTTCTCCAGGGTGATCTTCTCGGAGAGGCCGTAGGTGTTGGCGGCGTCCCTGCCCTCCAGGCCGACGATCTCGTACTGGGCCTGGCGTTCGGTGACCGACAGCGGTCCCTTCTCCACGGCTTCGACGAAGACCCGCACCTCGCTGGCGGTGACCTGGGTCCGCCAGGGCCGCATCGCGCCGCGCTCGTCGTACGTGACGTCGAAGGAGCGCTTGGCCTTCGGGACGGTGACGTCGAACTTCGAGACGTACTCGACTCCGGCCGGGGAGCGGAAGCGGGTGCCCTTGGGCAGGAACACGGGCTTGTCGGGGTTCTCGTTCTTCACCCGCATGCCGCCGCCGGCCCGCTCCACCTCACCGTCGAGCAGCTCGTAGCGGGCGGTGCCGCCGGCGACCAGGAGGCGGCCGTCGGGGAGCTGGGCGTGGCCGGCGCAGAAGAAGTCGTCCGGGGTGGGGATCTTCTTGAAGGTGTTCTTCTCCGGGTCCCACAGGACGGTGTCGAACTCGCCCTTGTCGAACTTCTTCTGCTCGTTCCCGGAGCCCGCGACGATCAGCACCTTGCCGGTGTGCAGCAGGGCCGCGTGGATGGCGTTGGTGCGGTACTCCTCCGGGATGTCGACCTGGTTCCAGGAGCCGTACTTCGCCTTGTACGCGGGCCGGGAGATCTTGTACGCGTGGTACTGATCGCCCGCGAAGTCGAGGGCGGCCGGGGCGTTGAGGCCGGCCAGGACGGCTATGCCTCCGATGCCCAGGACGGTCTTCTTGGTCTTCTGCGAGGGCGTGTAGGGCATGGCCTAGTTGCCTCCTGTCGTGCTGCCGGAGACCGAAGGGGTGGCGACGGACGGAGTGGCGACGGACGGGGTGGCCGTGGACGGGGTGGCCGCTCCCGAGGCGGCGGGCACCGCCTGCCGTTCCCCGAACCGGCCGCGCTCCCAGTGCCGCCTCAGCAGCGGGGCGGCCCACACGGCGACCGGTGCCAGGGAGATCGCCGTGGCGAGGACCGCCCAGGTGCGCATCGCCGCGTGGGTGTGGTCGAGGACGGCCGAGGCGGCCAGGGAGGTGACCAGGAGGGCCGCCCACGACAGGTGGATACGGAAGGTCAGGAGCCGGTCGGGGCTGGCGTCGCCGCCCTTGGGGGTGACCACGAAACGGCTGGGGCGGCGCAGGAGCGCCTCCGTGAAGGACTTGAGGTAGATCGGCGCGGAGAGCGCCGACATCGCCATGCCGGCCAGGCCGCCGGAGCCCTGCGGTTCGTGCGGGGAGACGTTGTGGCGGCGGTTCCAGAGGTAGAGCCCGATCTGGAGGGCGGCGGCGTCGCTGTAGAGCATCAGCCAGACGGAGGCGGCGACCTCGGTGCCGGAGGCGCCGAACCAGAGGAAGAGGAAGCAGCTGAGGATGCCGAGGAACCAGTTGACGGCCGTCATGGGGTAGTAGACGAGCATCAGGGTGTAGGAGAGGAGGCGGCCCGGACGCATCCGGAAGGGTGCCTTCCAGTACTGCTTGAGGAGGGTCTCGTAGGTGCCCCTGGACCAGCGCATCTGCTGGGTGAAGAAGTCGGTCCAGGAGGCCGGTCCCTCGCCCACCGCGAGCACGTCCGGGGTGTAGACGGACTCCCAGTGGCGGCCGGTGCGGGGGTTGCGGTGGCGGTGGATCTCGAAGCCGGTGGCCATGTCCTCGGTGATGGAGTCGTACAGGCCGCCGATCTGCTTGACGGCCTCGATGCGTACGACGTTGTTGGTGCCGACGAACATGGGGGCGCGGTAGCGGTTGCCGGCGCGCTGGATGAGCGCGTGGAAGAGGAACTGCTGGGACTCGGCGGCCTTGGTGACGGGGTTGTGGTAGTTGCCGTACACCTGGGGGCCGACGACGAAGGCGACGTCCGGGTCGCGGAAGTAGCCCATCATCCGCTCCAGGAAGCCGGGGAGCGGAACGTGGTCGGTGTCGACGGAGGCGAAGAAGTCGTAGGCGTCGCCGTGCATGGCGATCCAGGCGTTGTAGTTGCCGTGCTTGGTGCGGGCCTTGTGGACGCCGGTGTCGCGGTTCCACTCGGGGACGCCGCGGCGGGTGAAGTGCCGGACGCCGAGCTCCTCGCACAGGGCCTTGGCCTGGTCGTCGTCGCCCTCGTCGAGGAGCCAGACGTCGAGGGGGCCGGTGTGGTGGATGCGGGTCGCGCCCTCCAGGGTGGCGCGGACCATCGAGAGGGGCTCCTTGCCCGGGACGTACGTGGTGAGGAAGGCGACGCGGGTGCCGGGTTCGGGGACGACGGGGACGGGGTCGCGGGCGACCATCGTGGCGTGGGCGACGGAGGCGACGTTGACCACCATGAACAGCTCGATCAGGCCGATCGCTATGAGCATGGTGACGTCGAGAACGGTCAGCCAGCGGTCGGCGCCCTCGCGTTCGACCCAGTGCGTCGGCCAGACGAGGTAGACGAGCAGGGCGCCGGTGAGCAGCGGCGCCAGGCTCATCAGGAGGACGGCTCGTATTCGGTGCGGCTCGCGCGCGAGGAGTGAGGTGTACTGCACCCGGTACGCCTGGCCGGACGGCTCCGTGAGGGGCCCGGCGAGGCGGCTGTGGGTTTCGTAGTCGTAGCCCTCCGGCCGCACAGCGCCCTCCAGTTGTTTGGGAAGTGATCTGGAGTGATCTACCCATACAAAAAGGGAGATTTGGGGGCGTGTCGAACTGGGAGGGGCCAGGCGGGTGGGGTAGGGGCGGGGTGTCTCCGGCGGTGGGCGGGGGTGCCCGCGGCGCGTGTGCGGGTTCGGCGAGGGTGCGCGCAGCGCCTTCTCGGCAGGGGTGAGCCGGGCCGCGCGGCCCACCCCCGACGGCCGCTTTGGCGCCGGGCGACCGGTGACCGGTCGCCCGGCGGGCGGCTACCCGGCCAGGTGCCGCTCCACCGTCTCCACCTTGGACGTCAGTCCGTCCGTCACGCCGGGACGGATGTCGGCCTTGAGGACCAGGGACACCCGCGGCGCCCGCGCCTCGACGGCGGCCACCGCGCGCCTGACGACGTCCATGACCTCGTCCCACTCACCCTCGACGGACGTGAACATCGCGTCGGTGCGGTTCGGCAGCCCGGACTCGCGGACCACGCGGACGGCGTCGGCGACGTACTCCCCCACGTCCTCGCCGACGCCCAGCGGCGTCACGGAGAAGGCGACGATCATGCGTTGACGATCCCTTCCTTGCGGGCGCGGGAGGCGATGACCGCGTTCTCGGCCTCGCGGCGCAGCTTGCGGTCGGCGAAGAACCCGCCGGTGGGCAGGACGGACAGGACGAAGTAGAGGGCGGCGGTCTTCAGGGGCCATTTGGCCCGGTTCCACGCGTCGGCCCAGAAGATCACGTACAGGATGAAGAGGACGCCGTGGATCATGCCCATCGCGGGGACGGCGTTGAAGTCCGTGGTCCGCTTCAGCACCGAGCAGACCAGCAGCAGGAGGAAGGAGATCGCCTCGGGGGCCGAGACCAGACGGAGGCGGCGGAGGGCGGTGGCGGTCTTGAGGTCCACGGGTCACCTTCGGTGGGAGACGGTCTGAAACTGTCGCACGGTTTGTGAACGCACGCACAAGCGTCGGTCCATTGTGGCAAACCGCCGCGCGGTGCCCGACCCCGGGCCCCGGAGGGAACCGGTCCGGGGGGATCCGGGGGGACGGCCAGGGTCCGTCTCCCCCTGGGGGACCTGTCGGCGGACCCGTCCGGCGGATACCGTCGCAACGTGGCGATGTTCCGACTTCAGAGCAGCAAGGTGCTCGCCGTCGACATGACCGGGGACGCCGTGAAGGCGAAGAACGGCTCGATGGTCGCGTACGACGGCGAGATGGCCTTCAAGAAGCTCAGCGGCGGCGGTGAGGGCATCCGGGGGATGGTCACCCGGCGGCTCACGGGCGAGCAGATGACGATGATGGAGGCGAAGGGGCACGGGACCTGCTGGTTCGCGGACCGCGCCTCGGAGATCAGCCTCGTGAGCCTCCAGGGGGACAAGCTGTACGTCGAGTCGAGCAACCTGCTGGCCGCGGACGCCGGGCTGCGGACGGGGACCAGCTTCACGGGGACGCGCGGCGCCTCGCAGGGCAACGGGCTGTTCACGACGACCGTCGAGGGGCACGGGCAGGCGGCGATCATGTCGGACGGCCCGGCGGTGGTGCTCCGGGTGAGCCCGCAGTACCCCCTGCTGGTCGATCCGGGGGCCTATGTGGCGCACCAGGGGAATGTGCGGCAGTCCTTCCAGTCCGGGGTGACGTTCCGCACCTTCCTGGGGGAGGGCGGCGGGGAGGCCTTCCAGATCCGCTTCGAGGGGGACGGGCTGGTCTACGTCCAGCCGAGCGAGCGGAACACGATCGCGGGAGACGTGTGAGATGACCTTCCGGGAGATCAACGCGAAGATGGTCGAGGCGACCGTGACGCCCGGGCAGCGGCTGTTCAGCCAGCGCGGCGCGATGCTCGCCTATCGGGGGGAGGTGTCCTTCACACCCAGCACGGCCGGCGGCCAGGGCGGGATCATGTCGATGATCGGGCGCCGGGTCGCCGACGAGGACACCCCGCTGATGACCGTCGAGGGCAGCGGCACGGTGCTGTTCGGGCACGGCGGCCACCACGTGCAGGTCATCCGCCTGTCCGGGGACACGCTGTACGTCGAGGCCGACCGGCTGCTGGCCTTCGAGGGCACCCTGGAGCAGCGGACGGTGTTCCTGGGCGCGCAGGGCGGCGTGATGGGCATGGTGCGGGGCCAGGTCAGCGGGCAGGGGCTGTTCACGACCGCGCTGCGGGGGCACGGAGCGGTGGCGGTGATGGCCCACGGGGGCGTGTTCGAGATCCCGATCACCCCGCAGCGGCCGGTGCACGTGGACCCGCAGGCGTACGTCGCCCACCACGGCGACGTACGCAACAGGCTGTCCACGGCGCTGGGCTGGCGCGACATGGTGGGCCGCGGTTCCGGGGAAGGGTTCCAGCTGGAGCTGAGCGGCAGCGGCGCGGTGTACGTCCAGGCCTCCGAGGAGAAGCTGTGAGCATGTACGGGACGGCGGGCGGCCCGGTGGTGTACGACCCGGCGACGCTGCCGGGCGACGACAACGTGAACGCGTACACCTTCTGCGTGGAGCTCAAGGGGAGCCAGTGGTTCCTGCAGAAGGGGAAGATGATCGCCTACTACGGGTCGATCGACTTCAACGGGATCGGGCACGGCCGGCTGGACCGCCTGGTCCGTACGTCGTTCCATTCGCCTCTGCACGCGAGCGACTGGGTCGTGGCCCAGGGCGCGGGCAAGATGCTCCTCGCCGACCGGGCCTTCGACGTGAACTCGTACGACCTGGACGACGGCAATCTGACCATTCGCGCGGGCAACCTGCTCGCTTTTCAGCCAAGTCTCGCCCTCAAGCAGTCGATCGTGCCGGGCTTTCTGACCCTGATCGGAACCGGAAAGTTCGTGGCCGCGTCCAACGGCCCGGTGGTGTTCATGGAACCCCCGCTCCGGGTGGACCCGCAGGCACTGGTCGGCTGGGCCGACTGCCCCTCGCCGTGCCACCACTACGACCACGGGTACATGACCGGCGTACTGGGCGGTCTACGTGCGCTGACGGGCCTGGGCGGGACCTCCGGAGAGGAGCACCAGTTCGAGTTCGTGGGCGCGGGGACGGTGCTGCTGCAGTCGTCGGAGACGCTGATGGCGGAGCAGGCCACCGGGGCGGTTCCGCACGACGCGGGCGTGCCCGGCGGCGGGGCGCACGGCGCCGGAGGACAGCAGTCGGGGGCACCACGTCTTCCCGGACAGCTGGGCGACCTCCAGCGCCGCTTCGGGCTGTGAGCGGTAACCTGCGGAGTGTGACGTCGAACGCGTGCGCGCCGTCACGGGAAACCTCTCACTAGTTCGCTTTTCAACTTCTTAGGTAGACTTCATTCATGGAGACCGAGACGGCCACCCGCTGGCTGACCGATGCGGAGCAGTGTGCTTGGCGCACCCACCTGGAAGTCAACAAGCTGTTGACGTACCAGCTCGAAAAGGACCTGCAGCCGTTCGGCCTGACGATGAACGACTACGAGATCCTGGTGAACCTCTCCGAGTCGGAGGGCGTGCGGATGCGGATGAGCGACCTCGCCTCCGCCACCCTCCAGTCCAAGAGCCGCCTCTCCCACCAGATCACGCGCATGGAGAACGCGAACCTGGTACGGCGGGAGAACTGCGAGTCCGACCGCCGCGGGCTCTACGCGGTCCTCACCGAGCACGGCCTGGAGACCATGAAGAAGGTGGCGCCGCACCACGTGGCGTCGGTGCGCCGGCACTTCATCGACCTGCTCTCCCCCGAAGCCCTCATCGAGCTCGACAAGGCCCTCAAACCCATCGCGGAGCACCTGCGGGGCCAGCGCGGCCGGCCCTGAGCGGTGCGGCCCTAAACACTCGGCAGGCGGAGCTCGAACAGGGCTCCGCCCGCCGGTGCGTCGCGCACCGTGAGCGTGCCGCCGTGCCGTACGGCGACGTCCCGGGCGATGGCGAGCCCCAGTCCCGCCCCGCCGTCGTCGCGGCTGCGGGCGGCGTCCAGCCGCACGAACCGCTCGAAGACGCGCTCCCGGTCCCCCGCGGGCACCCCGTCCCCGTCGTCGGCGACACCGACCACGGCCGCCGTCCCCTCCCTGCGCACGGACACCTCGACCACCGACCGGGCATGCCGCTGCGCGTTGTCGAGCAGATTGGCGAGCACCCGCTCCAGCTGCCCCCGCGACCCGGCCACCGCCACGCCCTCCTGCGCCCGCACGGTCACCCCGGACCTGCCCTCCGCCGCCTCCCGCGCCAGCGCGGCGAGGTCCACCCGCCCGTCGGCGGGCCGCTCCCCCGCGTCCAGCCGGGCGAGCAGCAGCAGGTCGGCGGCGAGCCGCTGGAGCCGTACGGTGTCCTCGACGGCGCCGCCGAGGTCGAGCAGTTCCGGGTGGGCGGCGCCCACCTCCAGCTGGGTCCGCAGGCTGGCGATCGGGCTGCGCAGCTCGTGCGAGGCGTCGGCGACGAACCGCCGCTGCCGCTCCACGGACGTCTCCAGCGCGGCCAGCGTCTCGTTGGTCGTGGTCGCGAGCCGGGCGACCTCGTCGTGGGTGTCCGGCACCGGGACGCGCCGCGCCAGGTCCTCGGAGGCGGTGATGGCGGCCATCTCGCGCCGGATGCCCTCGACCGGGCGCAGCGCCCGCCCGGTGACCAGCCAGGTCACGCCCGCGACGACCGCGAGCAGCAGCGGGAAGCCGATCAGCATGGCGGTCAGCGCGCTGCCCACGGCACTGTGCTCGGCGGACAGCGGGGCACCGGCGTAGACGGTGAGCGTGCCCCGGTCCGGGGTCTCGACGGGCAGCGCGGCGAACCGGTAGTCCTCCGTCTCCCCGTCGATCGTCGCGAACCCGTCGCTGTAGGCGGGCCGCTCCCCGATCTCACCGGGCTCCAGCTCCCCCTCCTCGCCCTCGTCCTCAGGGGCGCCCGCACCCGCCTGCGGCCGGACCGCGCCGGTGCCGGTCCCCCCGATCCGCTCCAGGTCCTCGCTGACGGCGACCAGCCTGCCGTCCTCGTCCACGACCTGCACGGGCCGGTCCTCGGCGTCCAGCGGCAGCTCGTCGTAGGCCCTGCCGACGGCGAGCTCGGTGGCCACCGCCCGTGCCGAGCGCTCCGCCTGGGTGCCGGCCTCGCCGTGCAGGTTCGTCCGCAGGGACAGCAGGACGGCGGCCCCGGCCGCGACGAGCGCGACGGCCACCACGAGGGTGGCGCCGAGCGTCGCCCGGGCCCGCACCGAACCGAACAGCCGCCTCACGACGACTCCTCCAGCCGGTACCCGGCCCCGCGCACGGTCCGGATGAGCCCGGCCCGCAGCTTGCGCCGCAGCGCGCTGACGTACACCTCGACGATGTTGGGATCGCCCTCGTACGCGAAGTCCCACACGTGTTCGAGGATCTCCCCCTTGGACACCACCTCGCCCGCCCGCGTCACGAGCTGCTCCAGCACGGCGAACTCCTTGGCGGTGAGCGCCACTTCCCTCTCCTCCAGGAAGACCCGGCGGGCCGCGGTGTCGACCTTCAGCTCCCCGCAGACCCACACGGACGAGGCCCCGGCCGCCTGCCCGCGCCGCCGCAGCAGCGCCTTGACCCGGGCGACGAGAACGACGTACGAGAACGGCTTGGTCAGGTAGTCGTCCGCACCCGTGTCGAGCCCCTCCGCCTCGTCGTACTCGCCGTCCTTCGCGGTGAGCATCAGGATCGGCACCTCGTGCCCGGCGGCGCGCAGGGCGGCGCAGACGCGGTAGCCGTTGAGGCCGGGCAGCATGATGTCGAGGATCACGAGGTCGTACGTCCCCTCGGCGGCCCGGTACAGCCCCTCCCGCCCGTCGTGGACGACGTCCACGGCGTACCCCTCGGCCGTCAGTCCCCGGGCGAGCGACAGGGCCAGCCGCTTCTCGTCCTCGACGATCAGGAGGCGACAGGGGCGGCGCGGAGCGCCTCCGGCAGGGTGGTGGCGGGTGACGGATGGGCGCATGGGTCAAGGGTCGCAAAGCCAACCTGAAGATCACTTCAGGAGGCTTCAGCTTCCCCTCAGCGTCGGTCGGCGACAGTGGACGACGTCGCAAGCCGAACGAGTCGGGAGGACTCCCCATGAAGCGCAACATCGTGATCGCCGCCCTCACGGCCGCCGCACTGATCGGGGGCGGTACGGCGACGGCGCTGGCGACCACGGCCGACGACGAGGCCCCGGCGCGGCAGACGGACACGCGCGCCGCGGACGACGACGCGCACGACGACGACGCCGGCGACCGGGACGACGACACCGCGCGGGCGTCCACCGCCGAGGTGGCGGCCCCGGAGGCCATCGCCTCCGCGCTCCGGCACACCACCGGCACGGTGGTCTCCGCCGAACTGGACGACGAGGACGACGACCACGGCCACCGCACGGTCTGGGAGGTCGACGTCCTCACCTCCGACAACGTCTGGCGCAGCGTCACGGTCGACGCCGGCACCGGCAAGGTCCTCGACACCCACACCGAGGACGAGGACGACGGCACCGCCCCCGTACGGGCCGCCCTGAAGGGCGCCTCCGTGTCAGCCGCCGACGCCGCGAAGGCCGTCGCCGGCAAGGGCGGTGAGGTGACGTCGGTGGACCTGGACGAGGACGGCCGGTCCAAGGGCTGGGAAGTGGAGACGCACGGCTCCGGCCAGGACGACGAGCACGACTGGCACGTCGACCTGAGGACGGGCAAGGCCACGGCGGAACGCGACGACGACTGACGGCGTCCACGCGGTCCCGACGTTCACGGTTGCCCGGCGTCGGGGTGGGTCGCGCAGCCCGGCGCTGCCGGGTTGCCTCCCCCAAGCTCTTCGAGCAGGGGGTACCCCCAGCGCCCACCCGTGCCGCCCTGGGGGCACCTCCCAGGCCGTTCAGGCACCGGGGGAGGCACGACTGCCCGCGGCTGGACGGTACCGGCTGCCCGCGGCTGGACGGTACCGGCTGCCCGCGGCTGGGCGACTTGCCGCACCGGCCCCCGTTGGGACGGGCCCGCAGTCGCCCGCGGCGGGAAGGGACGTGCCGGGGGTGTCCGCCCGCAGCGGTTGGCGCGTCAACCCGGGCACCTTGGCAGAAGACCGATTCCGCGCCGTTCCGAGGACGGACACCCCCCGGCGCGGCCCGACCCACCCACCGGCACCCGGCGCTACGCGCACCCCCACCGAACCCGCACATGCACCGCAGGCACCCCGCACCCCCACCGCCGAAGACACCCGCACAGGCCGCCGCAGGCCCCCCGCCCACCGCCGGAGGCACCCGTCACCCCCCGGTAACCCCCGCCACCAGCTCATCCGCCGCCCGGTAAGGGTCCAGCTCCCCCGCGACGATCCGCTCCGCCAGCGCCCCCAGCCGCCGGTCCCCGTGCAGGTCTCCGATCCGCTCCCGCAGGGCCGTCACCGCGATCGTCTCCACCTCGCGCGCGGCCCGCGCCAGCCGCCGTTCCGCGAGCACCCCCCGTTCCTCCATCCACGCCCGGTGCTTCTCCAGCGCCTCGACGACCTCGTCGACGCCCTCGCCCCGCGCCGCGACCGTCTTGACGATCGGCGGACGCCAGTCCCCGGGCCCGCGCGCCTCCCCCAGCCCCAGCATGTGGTTCAGCTCGCGCGCCGTCGCGTCGGCCCCGTCCCGGTCGGCCTTGTTCACGACGTACACGTCGCCGATCTCCAGGATCCCGGCCTTGGCCGCCTGGATCCCGTCGCCCATCCCCGGCGCGAGCAGCACCACGGACGTGTCGGCCTGCGCGGCGATCTCCACCTCCGACTGCCCGACCCCGACCGTCTCGACGAGGACCACGTCGCACCCGGCCGCGTCCAGCACCCGGATCGCCTGGGGCGCGGCCCAGGCGAGACCGCCCAGGTGCCCGCGCGTCGCCATCGACCGGATGTAGACCCCGGGGTCCGAGGCGTGCTCGGACATCCGCACCCGGTCGCCGAGGAGCGCTCCCCCGGAGAACGGCGACGACGGGTCCACCGCCAGCACCCCGACCCGCTTGCCCTGCTTGCGGTACGCGGTCACGAGCGCCGACGTCGACGTGGACTTCCCCACGCCCGGCGACCCGGTCAGCCCGACCACGTACGCCCCGCCGGTCAGCGGTGCCAGCGCCGCCATGACCTCCCTCAGCTGTGGGGACGCCCCCTCCACCAGTGAGATCAGCCGGGCCACGGCGCGCGGCCGGCCTTCCCTGGCCTGGGCCACCAGCGTGGAGACGTCCTGCATCACAGCTCCGTTCCCGAGAAGGAGAAGGTTGGTCAGCCGGCCCGAAGACGCCGTCAGGCCTTCGGTACCCGCACGATCAGCGCGTCGCCCTGGCCGCCGCCCCCGCACAGCGCCGCCGCGCCGATCCCGCCGCCGCGCCGCTTCAGTTCCAGCGCCAGGTGGAGGACGAGCCGCGCCCCGGACATCCCGATCGGGTGACCCAGGGCAATGGCGCCGCCATTGACATTCACCTTTTCGGAGGAAACCCCAAGATCCTTCATTGACTGCACGGCGACGGCCGCGAACGCCTCGTTGATCTCGATCAGGTCGAGGTCCGAGACCTCCAGCCCTTCCTTCTTCAGGGCGTGCAGGATCGCGTTCGACGGCTGCGACTGCAACGAGTTGTCCGGACCGGCCACGTTCCCGTGGGCGCCGATCTCGGCGATCCAGTCCAGCCCCAGCTCCTGCGCCTTGGCCTTGCTCATCACGACCACGGCCGCGGCCCCGTCGGAGATCTGCGAGGACGACCCGGCGGTGATCGTGCCGTCCTTGGAGAAGGCCGGCCGCAGCCTGCCCAGCGATTCCGCGGTCGTCTCCGGGCGGATGCCCTCGTCCTTGCTGAACAGCACCGGGTCGCCCTTGCGCTGCGGGATCTCCACCGGCGTGATCTCGGCCTCGAAGATGCCGTTCTTCTGGGCGGCGGCGGCCCGCTGGTGGGACAGCGCGGCCACGGCGTCCTGCTCCTCGCGCCCGATGCCCAGCCGCGCGTTGTGCTTCTCGGTGGACTCGCCCATGGCGATGCCCTCGAAGGAGTCGGTGAGCCCGTCGTACGCCATGGCGTCGAGCATCTGGACGGCGCCGTACTTGAAGCCCTCGCGGGACTTGGGCAGCAGGTGCGGGGCGTTGGTCATGGACTCCTGCCCGCCGGCGACGACGACGTCGAATTCGCCGGCGCGAATGAGCTGGTCGGCGAGGGCGATCGCGTCCAGGCCCGACAGGCACACCTTGTTGACGGTGAGCGCGGGGACGTTCATCGGGATGCCGGCCTTGACGGCGGCCTGCCGCGCCGGGATCTGGCCCGCCCCGGCCTGGAGCACCTGCCCCATGATCACGTACTGCACCTGGTCGCCGCCGATCCCCGCACGGTCGAGGGCAGCCTTGATCGCGAAGCCGCCGAGCTCGGCCCCGGAGAAGGACTTCAGCGAGCCGAGCAGCCGCCCCATCGGAGTACGGGCACCGGCGACGATGACCGACGTCGTGCCGTTGGCCCCGGCAGTTCCAGAGGTCCCAGAGGTTCCAGAAGTCATGAGCTGCGATCCCCTTACCGGCTGCACAGCCGAGGAGTGAACGAGGGTTTACCCGAATGTACTGAGCGGTATCCCGCCCGTCACCGGGCTGTCGGTGTGATCGCGCGCACGTTGCGTAACCACCTCCGGAGCGCTGCACTGAATCCATGCTGACGCGAATCGACCACATCGGGATCGCCTGCCACGACCTCGACGCCACCGTCGAGTTCTACCGTGCCACGTACGGCTTCGAGGTGTTCCACACCGAGGTCAACGAGGAGCAGGGCGTGCGCGAGGCCATGCTCAAGATCAACGATACGTCGGACGGCGGCGCCTCGTATCTCCAGCTGCTCGAACCGATCCGCGAGGACTCCACCGTCGCCAAGTGGCTCGCCAAGAACGGCGAGGGCGTCCACCACATCGCCTTCGGCACCGCGGACGTGGACGGCGACGCCGCGGCCGTCCGCGCCAAGGGCGTACGTGTCCTGTACGACGAGCCCCGGCGCGGCTCCATGGGGTCGCGGATCACCTTCCTGCACCCCAAGGACTGCCATGGCGTCCTGACAGAACTGGTCACTTCCGCGCCTGTTGAGGCACCTGAGCACTGACCCCCGCGCAAAGGGGCCGGTAGGGTTGGGTGCGGTCGCCGCTCAATCCAGGGTGACCCGGTCCTGCCACCGCCAGGTGACGGGACCGCCGGGGACCGGGTTTCGGGGGCCGAGTGCCGGGGCGGCAGCCCATGCTCCGCCGTTGATCTGACACCATTCCCCGGGAGCCCCGTCCGGCGGACGGTCGGGGGCTCGTTCGGAGAGTTTTGCGACCAGGGGACGGATGGGACCGCGCAGTGCGGGGCTACGAGAGCCAGGAGCGAGAGCCGGCGGCTGACGTCGACCACCTCTCTCGGTTCGAGGCCGAGATGAAGCGGCTGAGGACCGAGCGGGAAAAGGCGATCCAGCACGCCGAGGACCTCGGCTACCAGGTCGAGGTGCTGCGCGCCAAGCTGCACGAGGCGCGCCGCACCATCATGTCCCGGCCCGCCTACGACAGCGCCGACATCGGCTACCAGGCCGAGCAGTTGTTGCGCAACGCGCAGATGCAGGCCGACCAGATCCGCGCCGACGCCGAGCGCGAGCTGAGCCAGGCCCGGGCGCAGACCCAGCGCATCCTCCAGGAGCACGCCGAGCAGGCGGCCCGCCTCCAGGCGGAGCTGCACCAGGAGGCGGTGACCCGGCGCCAGCAGCTCGACCAGGAGCTGGCCGAGCGCCGGCAGACCGTCGAGTCGCACGTCAACGAGAACGTGGCGTGGGCGGAGCAGCTGCGCGCCCGCACCGAGCAGCAGGCCCGCCGGCTGCTCGACGAGTCCCGCGCGGAGGCCGAGCAGTCCCTGGCCGCCGCCCGCGCGGAGGCCGAGCGGCTGACCGCCGAGGCCCGTCAGCGCCTGCAGAGCGAGGCCGAGGCCGCCCGCGCGGAGGCCGAGCAGCTGCTGCGCCGCGCCCGCGCGGAGGCCGAGCGGCTGCTGAACGCCGCCTCCACCCAGGCCCAGGAGGCCACCGACCACGCCGAGCAGCTGCGCACCGCCACCGCCACCGAGTCCGAGGCCGCCCGCCGCCAGGCCCAGGAGCTGAGCCGGACCGCCGAGCAGCGCATGGCCGAGGCGGACACGGCGCTGCGCGAGGCCCGCGCCGAGGCCGAGAAGCTGGTCGCCGAGGCGAAGGAGGCCGCCGCCAAGGCGCTGGCGAGCGCCGAGTCGGCCAACGAGCAGCGCACGCGCGTGGCCAAGGAGCAGGTGGCCCGGCTGGTCGGCGAGGCGACGAAGGAGGCCGAGTCCACCCGGGCGGAGGCCGAGCAGCTGGTCGCCGACGCCCGCGCCGAGGCCGAGAAGATCGTCGCCGAGGCCGCCGAGAAGGCCCGTACGCTCGCCGCCGAGGAGACGGCGACGCAGCTGTCGAAGGCCGCCAAGACCGCCGAGGACGTCCTCAACAAGGCGTCGGAGGAGGCCAAGAAGACCACCAAGGCCGCCGCCGAGGAGGCCGAGCGGATCCGCAAGGAGGCCGAGGCCGAGGCGGACCGGCTGCGCGCCGAGGCGCACGACATCGCCGAGCAGCTCAAGGGCGCGGCCAAGGACGACACCAAGGAGTACCGCGCCAAGACGGTCGAGCTGCAGGAGGAGGCCCGCCGGCTGCGCGGCGAGGCCGAGCAGCTGCGCGCCGACGCCGTCGACGAGGGCGACCGGATCCGCGCGGAGGCCCGGCGCGAGGCCGTGGCGCAGATCGAGGAGGCGGCGAAGACCGCCGAGGAGCTGCTCGCCAAGGCCAAGGCGGACGCGGACGAGCTGCGGCAGACCGCGACCGCGGACAGCGAGAAGGTCCGCACCGAGGCCATCGAGCGGGCCACGGCGCTGCGCCGGCAGGCCGAGGAGACCCTGGAGCGCACCCGCGCGGAGGCCGAGCGGCACCGTACGGAGATCGTGGAGCAGGCCGAGGCGCTCAAGGAGGACGCCGAGCGGGCCGCGCGCGAGCTGCGCGAGGAGACCGAGCGGGCGATGGCGGCCCGGCAGACGGAGGCCGCCGAGGAGCTGACGCGGCTGAGGGCGGAGGCCGAGGAGCGGCTCGCCGCCGCCGAGCAGGCGCTGACCGAGGCCCGCGAGGAGGCCGCGCGGATCCGCCGGGAGGCCGCCGAGGAGAGCGAGCGGCTGCGCGCGGAGTCCGCCGAGCGGATCCGTACGCTCCAGCAGCAGGCCGAGGCGGAGGCCGAGCGGCTGCGCACCGAGGCCGCCTCGGACGCGTCCGCGTCCCGCGCGGAGGGCGAGGCCGTCGCCGTACGCCTGCGCTCGGAGGCCGCGGCCGAGGCGGAGCGGCTGAAGTCGGAGGCGCAGGAGAGCGCGGACCGGGTGCGGGCGGAGGCGCAGGCCGCCGCCGAGCGGCTGGCCGCGGAGGCGTCGGAGACGCTGGCCGCCGCGCAGGAGGAGGCCGCCCGGCGCCGCCGCGAGGCCGAGGAGCTGCTGGGCGCGGCCCGGCAGGAGGCCGACCAGGAGCGCGAGCGGGCCCGGGAACAGAGCGAGGAACTGCTGGCCTCGGCGCGCAAGCGCGTGGAGGAGGCGCAGGCCGAGGCGACCCGTCTGGTCGAGGAGGCCGACCGCCGCGCCGGCGAGATGGTGTCGGCGGCCGAGCAGCATGCCCAGCAGGTGCGCGACTCGGTGGCCGGGCTGCACGAGCAGGCCCAGGAGGAGATCGCCGGGCTGCGCAGCGCCGCCGAGCACGCGGCGGAGCGTACGCGCCGGGAGGCCGAGGAGGAGGCGGACCGGGTCCGCTCCGACGCCTACGCGGAGCGGGACCGGGCGGGCGAGGACGCCGCCCGGCTGCGGCGCGAGGCGCAGGAGGAGGCCGAGGCCGCCAAGGCGCTCGCCGAGCGCACCATGTCCGAGGCGATGGCCGAGGCGGAGCGGATCCGCACGGATGTCGCCGAGCACGCCCAGCGGGTGCGCACCCAGGCGTCGGACGCGCTCGCCGAGGCCGACCAGGCGGCGGCGCGCACCCGGGCGGACGCCCGCGAGGACGCCAACCGCATCCGGTCGGACGCGGCGGCGCAGGCGGACACGCTCGTCACCGAGGCGCGCAAGGAAGCCGAGCGGCTGACCACGGAGACGGCCGCCGAGACCGAGCGGATCCGCACCGAGACGGCCGAGCAGGCCGAGCGGGTGCGCACCGAGGCGGCGCAGGAGGCCGAGCAGGTCACCACGGCCGCCCGCGAAGAAGCCGAACAGGTCACCACGGCCGCCCGCGAAGAGGCCGAGCGGCTCACGACGACGGCGCGCGAGGAGGCCGGGCAGGTCCGCGCGGAGGCGGCCGCCGAGGCCGAGCGGCTGCGCACCGAGGCGGCCGAGGAGACCGAGCGGCTGCGCACCGAGGCGGCCGAGGAGACCGAGCGGCTGCGTACCGAGACGGCCGAGGAGGCCGAGCGCGTACGGACCGAGGCGGTGGCGAAGGCCGAGAAGCTGGTGGCGGACGCCACCGGGGAGGCGGAGCGGCTGCGGGCCGAGGCCGCCGAGACGGTCGGCTCCGCGCAGCAGCACGCCGAGCGGATCCGCACCGAGGCGGAGCGGGTCAAGGCCGAGGCGGCGGCGGAGGCCGAGCGGGTGACGACGCAGGCGCGCGAGGAGGCCGAGCGCACCCTGGACGAGGCCCGCAAGGACGCCAACAAGCGGCGTTCGGAGGCGGCCGAGCAGGTCGACAAGCTCATCGCCGAGACGACGGCCGAGGCGGACAAGCTGCTCACCGAGGCGCAGCAGCAGGCGCTGAAGACCACGGCGGACGCCGAGTCGCAGGCCGACACGATGGTGGGCGTGGCCCGCAAGGAGGCCGAGCGGATCGTCTCCGAGGCGACGGTCCAGGGCAACACCCTGGTGGAGAAGGCCCGCGCGGACGCGGACGAGCTGCTCGTCGGCGCCCGCCAGGACGCCACCCGGATCAGGGAGCGCGCCGAGGAGCTGCGCGACCGTCTCACCACCGAGATCGAGGAGCTGCACGAGCGGGCCCGCCGTGAGGCCGCCGAGGCGATGAAGTCGGCCGGCGACCGGTGCGACGCCCTGGTCAAGGCCGCCGAGGAGCAGCTCGCCGAGGCGGAGGCGAAGGCCAAGGAGATCGTCTCGGAGGCCAACTCCGAGGCCGGGAAGGTGCGGATCGCCGCCGTCAAGAAGGCCGAGGGGCTGCTGAAGGAGGCCGAGCAGAAGAAGGCCCGGCTCGTCAAGGAGGCCGAGGAGATCAAGGCCGAGGCGGAGCGGGAGGCCCGGCACACGGTCGAGGAGGGCCGGCGCGAGCTGGAGATCCTGGTGCGGCGCCGCGAGGACATCAACGCGGAGATCTCACGGGTCCAGGACGTGCTGGAGGCGCTGGAGTCCTTCGAGGCACCGCCCGCGGGCAAGGACGGCGGGGTCAAGGCGGGCGCGACCGTGGGCGCCCCCCGATCGGGTGGCAAGTCGTCGGACAAGTAGCGAGGAGGTGTGATTCCGGTGTCTGCTAGGGCCTTTGGCTCCACGTTTGGCAAGCCGTTGCCTGGTTAGCCACTCAAAAGGGGTGTCATTCTCCCGACCAATCGGGCCTTCTACTCGATGACACACCGCCCAGACCCCTAGGATTCCCCCTATCACCTCACCGGTCTCTTTCGACAGGAACCCCATGAGCGACACTTCCCCCTACGGCTTCGAGCTTGTGCGGCGTGGGTACGACCGCGCTCAGGTGGACGAACGTATCTCCAAGCTCGTCTCCGACCGTGACAGTGCTCTCGCCCGCATCACCGCTCTGGAAAAGCGCATCGAGGAGCTCCACCTCGAGACCCAGAACGCTCAGGCTCAGATCACCGAGGCCGAGCCGTCGTACGCGGGTCTCGGCGCGCGGGTCGAGAAGATCCTGCGCCTGGCCGAGGAAGAGGCCAAGGAACTGCGTGAGGAGGCCCGGCGCGCGGCCGAGCAGCACCGCGACCTCGCCGAGTCGGCGGCCCAGCAGGTGCGCAACGACGCCGAGGCGTACGCCGCCGAGCGCAAGGCGAAGGCCGAGGACGAGGGCGTACGGATCGTCGAGAAGGCCAAGAGTGACGCCGCCCAGCTGCGGGCCGAGGCGCAGAAGGACGCCCAGTCCAAGCGGGAGGAGGCGGACGCCCTCTTCGAGGAGACCCGGGCCAAGGCCGCGCAGGCCGCCGCCGACTTCGAGACGAACCTCGCCAAGCGCCGCGAGCAGTCCGAGCGGGACCTGGCCGCCCGTCAGCAGAAGGCGGAGAAGCGGCTGGCGGAGATCGAGCACCGGGCCGAGCAGCTGCGCCTGGAGGCGGAGAAGCTGCGCACCGACGCCGAGCGCCGTGCCCGTCAGACCGTCGAGACGGCGCAGCGCCAGGCCGAGGACATCGTGGCCGACGCCAACGCCAAGGCGGACCGCATCCGTTCGGAGTCCGAGCGCGAGCTGGCGGCGCTCACCAACCGCCGCGACTCCATCAACGCGCAGCTGACGAACGTGCGCGAGATGCTGGCGACCCTCACGGGTGCCGCGGTGGCCGCCGCCGGCACGCCGTCCACGGACGACGATTCGGTCTCCCGCGGGGTGCCCGCGCAGCAGTCGCGGTAACGCGTCGGCGTACTTCGGCCGAAAACCTGCGGAGCCCTCTGTCACTGCGGTGGCAGAGGGCTCCGTCCCGTTCTAGCGTGGGCGGCATGATCGAGCTCGAGGGGCTGACGAAGCGGTACGGCGAGAAGGTGGCGGTCAACAACCTCACCTTCACCGTCAGACCCGGCATCATCACCGGCTTCCTCGGCCCCAACGGGGCGGGCAAGTCGACCACGATGCGGATGGTGCTGGGGCTCGACCGGCCCACCGCCGGGGACGTGCGGATCGACGGCAAGCACTACGACGAGCTCAAGGACCCGCTGACGTACATCGGCGCCCTGCTGGACGCCAAGGCCGTGCACGGCGGGCGCAGCGCCTACCACCATCTGCTGTGCCTGGCGCAGGCCAACGGCATCCCGGCCGCCCGGGTGCACGAGGTGCTGGACGTCGTCGGCCTGACGGCCGTGGCGAAGAAGAAGGCCAAGGGCTTCTCGCTCGGCATGGGACAGCGGCTGGGCATCGCCGCGGCGCTGCTGGGCGATCCGCGGATCCTGATGTTCGACGAGCCGGTCAACGGCCTCGACCCCGAGGGCATCCACTGGATCCGCAACCTGATGAAGTCGCTGGCCGCGCAGGGCCGTACGGTCTTCGTCTCCTCCCACCTGATGAGCGAGATGGCGCTGACCGCGGACCACCTGGTCGTCATCGGCCAGGGCCGGCTGCTCGCCGACACCTCGATGGCCGACTTCATCGCGCAGAACTCGCGCAGTTACGTCCGGATCCGCACCCCGCAGCGGGAGCGGCTGCTGGACGTGCTGCACGGGGACGGGATCACGGTCGTCGAGAGCGGTGCCGAGGTGCTGGAGGTGGACGGCGACAAGTCCGAGCGGATCGGCGAGCTGGCCGCGCAGCACCAGATCGTGCTGCACGAGCTGAGCCCTCAGCGGGCCTCGCTGGAGGAGGCGTTCATGCAGCTGACGGCGGAGTCGGTGGAGTACCACGCCCACGGCGGGCAGCCCCCCGGACAGCAGCCGGGACAGCAGTGGGGCGCCGAGTGGAGGAGGGGCTGACCATGGCCACGGCACAGGTCGTCCGGTCCGAGTGGACCAAGATCCGGTCGGTGGCGTCCACGGTGTGGACGCTGTCCCTCGCGGCGGTCGTCACGATCGCCCTCGGCATGCTGATCGCGGCGCTGTCGAAGAACGAGTACGACACCATGGGCCGGCAGGACCGGCTCTCTTTCGACCCGACGTTCATCAGCTTCGCCGGGATGAGCCTGGGGCAGCTCGCGATGATCGTGTTCGGGGTGCTCGTGGTGGCCAACGAGTACAGCTCCGGCATGATCCGCACCTCGCTGGCGGCCGTGCCGCAACGCGGCACCTTCCTGTTCGGCAAGGTGGCGGTGGCCTCCCTGCTGGCGCTGGTGGTCGGGGTGGCCACCAGCTTCGCCGCGTTCTTCCTCGGGCAGGCGATGCTGGGGGACCTGAAGGCGTCGATCGGTGATCCGGGCGTGCTGCGGGCGGTCGTCGGCGGCGGCCTGTACATGACGCTCATCGCGATGTTCTCGATGGGCGTCGCCGCGATGCTGCGCTCCCCGATGCTGTCGCTCGGCATCCTGATGCCGTTCTTCTTCCTGATCTCCAACATCCTCGGCTCGGTCGACGTGACGCAGAAGGTGGGCCGGTTCCTGCCCGACCAGGCCGGCAACAAGATCATGCAGGTGGTCCCGCCGGTCGACGACGACACCCCGTACGGCCCGTGGGGCGGCCTCGGCATCATGGTGCTGTGGGTGGCCGCGGCGCTGGCCGGCGGTTACGTGGTGCTGAAGCGCCGCGACGCCTAGGGGGCTTCTGACGGATCTCCGCGGAAGAAGGAGCGGCGTTCGGTGCGTGCTCTCGGCGTGCGGGGCGGCGGGTCATGTGGCGGAGCCACCTGGCCCTCCGTCCCGTGCGGCGAGAGGGCGTGCCGGGCGTCGCGACGCCGCGGAGATCCGTCAGAAGCCCCCTAGTGACCGCCGGTTTTCACTCGTCCCCGAGGGGAACCGTCAGCGGCTCGATATGCTCCTAACCCTTACGGGGGCGTGTGCCCCGCTGTCCTGAACCTTTCGATGGGTGCGGAGCATGATCGAGGCTGTCGGCCTGACCAAGCGCTACGGCGACAAAACCGCTGTGTACAACCTGTCCTTCCAGGTACGGCCGGGTGCCGTCACCGGCTTCCTCGGGCCCAACGGCTCGGGCAAGTCGACGACGATGCGCATGATCCTCGGCCTGGACAACCCCACGTCGGGGCGCGTCACGATCGGCGGCTACCCGTACCGCAAGCTGCCCAACGCGCCCCGTCAGGTGGGCGCGCTGATCGACGCCAAGGCCGTGCACGGCGGCCGGTCGGCCCGCAGCCACCTGCTGAGCCTCGCCCAGCTCTCCGGCATCCCGGCCCGGCGGGTCGACGAGGTGCTCGGCGTGGTCGGTTTGCAGGACGTGGCGAAGAAGCGGTCCAAGGGCTTCTCCCTCGGCATGGGCCAGCGGCTCGGCATCGCCGCCGCGCTGCTGGGCGACCCCCAGGTGCTGCTCTTCGACGAGCCGGTCAACGGCCTCGACCCCGAGGGCATCCTCTGGGTGCGCAACCTGATGAAGGCGCTCGCCGCGGAGGGCCGTACGGTCTTCGTCTCCTCCCACCTGATGAGCGAGATGGCGCTGACCGCGGACCACCTCATCGTCATCGGGCGCGGGCAGCTGCTCGCCGACATGAGCGTGAGGGACTTCATTTCGGCCAATTCCGCCGACTTCGCCCGGGTCCGGACGCCGGACACCGAGCCGCAGCTGCGCGAGAAGCTGTCCGCCGCGCTCTCCGAGGCGGGCGGGCAGGTCCTGCCGGAGCAGGAC
Organism: Streptomyces sp. NPDC006134; assembly: GCF_040628835.1. Lineage (NCBI taxonomy): Bacteria > Bacillati > Actinomycetota > Actinomycetes > Kitasatosporales > Streptomycetaceae > Streptomyces > Streptomyces sp. NPDC006134. The sequence goes on from NZ_JBEXTV010000039.1 coordinate 62,349, forward strand.
GGCGCGCTGCGGGTGACGGGGCTGCCGCTGCCCCGCATCAGCGACATCGCGCACGACGCCGGCGTGCGGCTGTGGGAACTGTCGCCGCACCAGGCGTCGCTGGAAGAGGCGTACATGCGGATGACGCAGGGCGCCGTGGACTACCGCTCCACGATCGACCAGAAGGCCGGTCTCCAGCAGCCCCAGCCGCCCGGCGCGCAGCCGCCGGTGCCGGTGCCCGGCCAGGGCCAGCCCGGCTGGTACGCCCCGCCGGCGCCCCAGCACGCGGCGCCCCCGCAGCCGGTACCCCAGCCCGCGCCGGTCCAGGCGCCCGCGGGCCCGTACGGCGCGCCCGGCGCCGCACCGGGCACGGGGACGGCCAGCCCGTACGCGCAGCCGGCCGCGCCGCAGGCCCCGGCTCCGGCTCCGGCTCCGGCTCCGGCTCCGGCTCCGGCCGCTCCCCCGGCCGCCTCCGCTCCCACGCCCTCCCCCACCCCCGCTCCCGTCACCGACCCGACCAAGTCCGAGGACGCCCGATGAGCACGCCCCAGCCCCCGATGCCGCAGGCCGCGCCCGACTGGCAGGCGGCGCCCGGCCCGTCGTACCCCTCCTACGCCTCGCCGATCCCGGTGGTGCGCACGCACCTCGGGCACGCGATCGCCTCCGAGTGGACGAAGATGAAGTCGGTGCGTTCCACGATGTGGACGCTCGGTGTGTTCGTGCTGCTGGTGGTCGGCATCGGCCTACTGGCCGGCGCGGTGGTGGCGAGTTCCTCGTCCGACCTGTCCGGCGAGAACGCGCTGTCCCTCGGTATGTTCGGCCTGCTGCTCGGCAGCATGTGCATCATCACGCTCGGCGTGCTGACCACGGCCTCGGAGTACGGCACCGGCATGATCCGCACCACCATGACCGCCTGCCCCAGCCGCGGCCGGGTGCTGGCGGCGAAGGCGGTGGTGTTCTTCCTGGTCGCGTTCGTCGTGACGCTGGTGTCGTCCTCGCTCGTGGCATTCCTGCACGTGGCCATGTTGGAGGGCAACGGCGCCGAGGACCCGACGGGCGGCGAGTGGCTGAAGGCCACCGTCGGCATCTCCCTCTACATCGCCCTGCTCGGCCTGCTCTCGCTCGCCGTCGGCTCGATCATCCGCCACTCGGCGGGTGCCGTCACCCTCATGATCGGCGCCGTGCTCGCCCCGCTGGTGATCGCGCTGTTCATGTTCTCGGAGTCGCTGGCGGACGTGCGCCAGGCCCTGCTGGAGTACTCGATCCCGAACCAGCTCAGCGTCTTCTACACCCAGTCCCTCAGCGACTCCGGCCCGTCCGGCTGGGACCCGCTGTGGATCGCGCTCGGTGTGACGGCCGTCGCGTTCGCCGGCGCCTTCGCCCTGCTGGAGAAGCGGGACGTGTGACCCGCTGACGTATCGACGCGCCGTCAGAACCGCGGCGCGTTACGGGACCGCTGCACCCGCGTGGTGCGGCGGTCCTTCGCGTTCCAGCAGGCCCGGTGCCAGTGCCGGCGGTCGTCGACCCCCGCGTACTGCGGCCAGGCCACCACGTGCGGGACGCCGTCGGGGATCAGCTGGTCGCAGCCGGGGCAGCGGTACGCCTTGCCCTGCGCGCTCGCCCCCGCCACATGCCGTACGCTCCACTCCTCGCCCTGCCAGCTCTCGCTGGACTGCCAGCCGCCGTAACGGCCGGAGCGGTCGTCCTCGGCGCTCCGGCCTGAGGAACCAGCTCCCTTGGGTCGGTTGCGACGCGGGGACACAGCACACCTCACGGGGCTATACAGGAAGTACGGACCGCGTCCAGCCTACGCGGCGCGCACCGGGGTACGTGTACGGCGCACACCCCCGGACCTCCCCCGCGAGCCCCGCGGGACGGCACGGAGCCCTCCGCGGCGGCCCATTCTGCAGACAATCCGCAAATCCCCCGTCCTGACCGTGTCCTCGGCACGTGTCAGACGGTTATGCCCGATGGGGGAGCTCCGCGTCGGAGCCAGGAAGCAGGAAAAGCACATGCGTGTGGGAAGTTTCGTGTTGGCGGCCCAGTTCCCGGGCCAGGGCCAGGGGGAGGCGCTGCACCGCGCGGTCCGCTCGGCCGAGGTCGCCGAGGAGGCCGGGCTCGACTCGGTCTGGCTGGCCGAGCACCACTTCGTGCCGTACGGCACGTGCCCGTCGGCCGTCACCCTGGCCGCTTTACTGCTGGGCCGCACCCGGCGGATCCGGGTGGGCACGGCGGTCAGCGTGCTGCCCACCACCCACCCCGTCGCCCTGGGCGAGCAGACCGCGCTGCTGCACCTCACCAGCGGCGGGCGGTTCTCGCTGGGGGTGGGGCGCGGCGGGCCGTGGGTCGACCTGGAGGTGTTCGGCGGTGGACTGGAGGCGTACGAACGGGGTTTCCCCGAGTCGCTCGACCTGCTGATGCGCTGGCTGCGCGAACCGGCGGTGGGCGCGGACGGCGAGCGCTTCCGCTTCCGCGAAGTCCCCGTCGTGCCGCGGCCGGCGGAGGCCCTGACGGACACCCCGGGACCGGAGGTCGTCGTCGCCTGCACCTCGCCGGCGAGCGTGCGCCTGGCGGCCGAGCGCGGGCTGCCGATGCTGCTCGGCATGCACGTCGGTGACGAGGAGAAGGCCGAGATGGTCGCCCAGTGGCAGCGGCACGCGCGGGCCTGCGGGCGGCCGGCGGAGGAGATCCGCGGCGCGCCTCACGTCTCGGCCGGGGTCTGCCAGATCGCGGACCGGCGCGCGGACGCGGCGGAGACCCTGCTGAAGGCGATGCCGGGCTGGCTGCGGCACGGACTCGACGCCCATGTCACGGTGGACGGCCGGGCCCGGCGGATGCGCGACCCGCTGGCGTACACGGAACTGCTGTGCGGACTGCATCCGGTGGGCACGCCCCGGCTGTGCGCCGACCGGCTCGCGGCGACCAGCGAGCGGACCGGCATCACCCGTTTTGCGCTGCTCGTCGAGGGCTCCGGCGATCTCGCGGCGACCGAGGAGAACGTGCGGCGTCTCGGGGCCGAGGTGCTGCCCCGGCTGCGCTGAACCGCCGGGCCCGGCGGGGAGCTTGCCGCTCCGGTGCGTACCGCACCTCCCGCGTACGGAGCGGCAAGCCGACGCCCTTGTGCGTCAGCAGTCGCGGAGCTCCGGCGACTGGTTCAGCAACTGACTGCGCACCGAGGTGAAACGGGCCAGCGTCTCGTCGACGGAGGAGTCCAACGGGAACACCGCCACCCGGTGGCAGTTCTGGAAGGCCAGCCGCACACCGAAGTGCCGCTGCAGCGCGCCGCGTATCGCGTCACTCGCGAGCGCACGCAGCAGCTGACCGCGCGCCTGCTCGTCCGGCGGGGGCGTCTGGTTGTCGGCGAACGCTCCGCCGTCGACCTTCAGCTGTGCCACCAGGGAGCTGATCATCTCCCATGCGTAGGGCAGGGAGGTCCGGACGCAGTCGACGAAGTCGGCTTCGTCGACCTCGCCTCGCTCGGCCTGTTCCAGTAGGGCCGGTGAGACGTCGAGCGACATGGGTTCTCCTCTCGCACCCCCGACCAGCAGGGGTTGCCGGACAGTAAGGGGAGTCGCGAAAACAAACACGCTGCGTACACACTTCGCGACCTCCCGTTCAATACCGTAAGCACCCGGACGGGGCGGCACCAGGAGAATGCCCAGATCAGCACCAACCTGTAGGCACACAATCGGCCAGTGCTCAACAGGGGTCTAATGGGAGAAGTGGGACGTCCCGCCGGTGGTCCGCCGTCGCCCCGCCGGTGGTCCGCCGACGTCCCGCCGGCCCCGGCGGCAGGGGTGCGAATCGCGTCGGGGCGGGCCGGTCGAGTAGCGTTGCCGACCATGCGTCTCGTCATTGCCCGCTGCTCCGTCGACTACGCCGGGCGGCTCACCGCCCATCTCCCCTCGGCGCCCCGCCTGATCCTGGTCAAGGCGGACGGCAGCGTCTCGATCCACGCCGACGACCGGGCCTACAAGCCTCTCAACTGGATGTCGCCGCCCTGCACGCTGAAGGAGGGCAGCGGCGACGACGAGGGGGTGTGGACCGTCGTCAACAAGGCGGGCGAGAAACTCATCATCACGATGGAGGAGATCCTCCACGACTCCACGCACGAACTGGGCGTGGATCCCGGCCTGATCAAGGACGGCGTGGAAGCGCACCTCCAGGAGCTGCTCGCCGACCGCATCGAGACGCTCGGTGAGGGCTACACCCTGATCCGCCGCGAGTACCCGACGGCCATCGGCCCGGTCGACATCCTGTGCCGGGACGCCGACGGGCAGACCGTCGCCGTCGAGATCAAGCGGCGCGGCGAGATCGACGGTGTGGAGCAGCTCACCCGCTATCTGGACCTGCTGAACCGCGACCCCCACCTGGCGCCGGTGCGCGGCATCTTCGCCGCCCAGGAGATCAAGCCGCAGGCCCGCGTCCTGGCCACCGACCGCGGGATCGGCTGCCAGGTGCTGGACTACGACGCCCTGCGGGGCATCGAGGACGACAAGCTGCGGTTGTTCTGACCGCGGTACGACCGCAGGAAGCTGCGGTTGTTCTGACCGCGGTACGACCGCAGGAAGGGCCGGGTCCGTCGGACGGACCCGGCCCTTCCTGTGTGCCCGCGGGGCCCGGGCGGGCTCCGCGTCAGATGAGGGCGCCCGACGCGGAGCCGGACCCGCTCGGGGTCCCGCCGCCGCTCTCCGGCGCGCTCGCCGTGGTGGTCACGGGAGCGCTGGGGGCGGGGCCGCCGGCCGAGTCGGTGGTCGACGGCGGAGGCGGCTCCTCGGAGCTGGGCGGCGGCTCCTGCGAGGTGGGCGGCGGTTCCTCGGAGGTGGGCGGCGGCTCTTCGGAGCTGGGCGGCGGCTCCTCGGAGCTGGGCGGCGGCTCCTCGGACGTGGGCGGCTTGCCGGACGTGGGCGGTTTCCCGGACGTCGGCGGCTTGCCGGAGGGGGACGGGTCGCTGGACGTCGGGTCGTCCGGGTCGCTCGGCTCGCGCGTGCCGCCCGGGTCGTCCGACGGCTCGCCCGAGCCCGTGGGCGTCGGGTCGTCGGAGGTGCCCAGGGTGCCGTCGGGGCCCGGGTCGGTGGGCCGGCCGGCGGCCGGTCCTCCGCCGCCGGATCCCTCGCCCTCGCCGTCGTCCGCCCGGTCGGCGCCCAGGCCGCCGTCGCCGGTGCCCTGGCTGGCGGACGGGTTGACGCCGACCTGGTCGGAGGGGGTGCCGCCCTCGTTGTCGGACGTGGCGCCGAGGGTGACGACCGTGCCGAGCACGGCGACGAGCAGCGCGCCCGCGCCCGCCGCCACGAGGTTGCGCCGGGCGAACCCCTTGATGCCGCCCCGCGCCGCGCGGGACGGGCCGGGGGCGTCGCCGCGGTGGGCCACCAGGGCCGGGCTCTGGGTGGGCGGCCTGAGCGGCGGGAAGGCCGCGGGCACGCCCTTGGGCGGCGACGCCGACTCCTCGTGCCGGGCGTCGGGCACCTCCTCCCCCGCGGTCGGGCCGAAGCCCGCCGCCGCGGCGGCGGCGAGGCCGGCGCCGGGCAGGGGCGTGGTGACGCCCCCGGCTCCGAGGCCGGGTGTGTCGCCGGACCGGTCGGCGACCAGGGCGAGGGCGCGGCGGCCGGCGACCGTGCCGCGCTTGTCGGCGAGCGCGCCGCGCAGGCCGATGGACGCCTCCAGCTCCGCGCGGGCCCGGTCCAGGTGCCCCTCGCACAGCGCGAGGATGCCGAGCTCGTGGTGGAAATAGGCCTGTTCGGTCACGTCGCCGGCGAGCCGGGCGGCCTGGCTGCCGGAGCGCAGGGCCCGCTCCCAGGCGCTCCAGTGCAGTCCCGCGGCGAACGCGGGCGCCGCCGTGCGGGCCAGCGCCACGGCGGGGCTCTCGGCCTCCTCGGCGCCGTCGGCCGGCCGGGTCGTGGCCGGTGCCAGGACCGCCAGGGCGGCCAGGACGGCGTCGGCCTCGGCGCAGACGCGTTCCGGGGTGACCGAGGGGTGTCCGGCCCACCAGGCGTAGTGCCGGGCGGCGGTCAGAGCCCGGTCGGTGACGTCGTCGGCGTAGCCGGCGGCCTCCAGCTGGGTGAGCACCCCGGCGGCGAGCCGGTAGCGGGAGCCGACCGGGGAGATGAGACCGCACTCGGCCAGCTCGCCGAGGGCGGCGTCCGCGTGGGTGTCGCCGACCAGGGCGGGCAGGTGCGCCTGGTGCGGCACCTCGCCGCCGAGCGCGACGGCGAACTCCAGGGCGGCGCGGGCGGAGGCGCTCAGCCGCGAGGCGAGCAGCGGCGCGGGCGCGGCGGCCTCGCCGAGCGACGGCAGGGGGGCGTCGTCGCGCTCGGCGGCGTCACGGGGCCCGGCGTCCGCCGGGCGGGCGTCGGCGAAGACGCCGAACTCGTCGACGGCGTCGGCCCCGGCCCGCAGCCGGTCGCGCCGGCGCAGCAGGGCGCCGGCCTGGACGAAGCGCAGCGGCAGGCCCTCGGACTCGAACCAGAGGTCGCCGGCCCAGTTGGCCTCGTCCTCGGTGAGGACGCGGCCGACGGCGCGCTCCAGCAGTTCCACGCCGTCCGCGCGCTCCAGGCCGGCGAGGAAGACCTCCTCGACGGCGGAGCCGGCGGACGGGGCGGGCACGTCCGGGGTGGCGCCGATCAGGAAGGCGCACTCGGGGGTGGCGTCCAGCAGCTCGTCGAGCGCGGCACCGCCGAACTCGATGTCGTCGAGGACGACGACCGCGCCGATCTCCCGGACGCAGGAGAGCAGTTCGTCGCGCTCGGGGCGGTGCAGGGGCGCGCGGTGGACGGCGTAGAACAGGTCGTAGAGCAGCTCGTCGGCCGTGCGGCGGAAGCCGTTGAGGCGGACGACGCCGTCCGGGGCGAGGTCGGCGCAGTCCTCGGCGACGAGGTCGAGCAGGCTGGTGCGGCCCGCGCCGGCGGGCCCGGTCAGGCGTACGGAACGGCCGCGGGCCAGCAGCCGCACCAGCCGCTCGCGTTCCTCTTCGCGGGCCACCAGCGGCAGCGCGGGCTGCGCCGGTCCCGGCGGGGCGGGCGGTCTGGCGGCGCGGTCGGTCTCGGCCCGTTCGGCCGCGGTGAGCTTCTCGGGGCGCGCGGGCCGTTCCCCGGGCGGGCAGAGCTCGATCTCGCTGCCGTCGACGGGGTTGACGGTGAGCAGGTAGTCGCCGGAGACGAGCTGCACCGTGCGGGCGAGCGCGGGCGCGTGCTGTCCGAAGTCGGAGGTGAGGGATTCCCTGGACGGGCGCGGGCGCGGCGCGCCGCCTCCCCCGGTCTCGAACTCGCTCGACCGGAAGGTGCCTCCGTCGTCGTGGCCGTGGTCCTCGGGTCCCCGGGTGGTCGGGTCCATAGGTTCAAGCCCCCCAAAAGCGTCGTGTGTCCAACAAGCCCCTCCCGGCCTTGTCGCACACCGCGCTGTCGCTTCTGGTCCGGGCCCGCTTGAGGGTTTCGAGGCAGCGGGCAGCCGAACCTTAAACCTTTGCTCAGTATCTCCGACAGTCCGGGTTCCCGTGCCGCCCGAGACGTCACAGTCTCGTGAGAATTGCGTGCGCCGGGTCCTACGCCGGGGGGTGTCCCGGCCTCCCCCGCCCTGGTGACCTCCTGGTGCCCCTTCGGGCACACGGGTCACACCCGGGGCAGGGACTCCACTCCGATGCCGCCCTCGATGGCCAGGATCCGGTGCAGCCGGGTGGCCACCAGCAGGCGCTGCATCTGCGGCGGTACGCCGCGCAGCACCAGCCGCCGGCCGCAGCGGCCGGCCCGCCGGTGGGCCCCCATGATCACGCCGAGTCCGGTGGCGTCCCAGGAGTCCAGTTCTGACAGGTCGAGCACCAGATCGCCGGCTCCGTCGTCGACGGCCGAGTGCAGGACCGTACGGGCGTCCGCCGCGCTGCGGACGTCGAGGCGGCCCCCGACGACCAGCTCGGCGTGGTCGCCCCTGATGTGCATATGCGCTCCCCGTGTGCGTGAGTCGTGAGTGCGGTGCCGTACTCCGTGATGAGTGAAAAACGGTGTGCAACCTCTGACTGCGTTAACCGGTCGGAGGTTGCCATCCGTGAGCGAACCGATACCGAATTCACCCCGGGGTGTGACGTTTTCCGGGGCGATCGCGGTCTCAGTGCGTGTAGAAGCCCTGCCCGCTCTTGCGGCCGATGTCACCGGCGTCCACCATCCGGCGCATCAGCTCGGGGGCGGCGAACTTCTCGTCCTGGGTCTCGGTGTAGATGTTGCTCGTGGCGTGCAGCAGGATGTCCACGCCCGTCAGGTCGGCGGTGGCCAGCGGTCCCATGGCGTGGCCGAAGCCCAGCTTGCAGGCGAGGTCGATGTCCTCGGCGGTGGCGACGCCCGACTCGTAGAGCTTGGCGGCCTCCATGACGAGGGCGCAGATCAGACGGGTCGTCACGAAGCCGGCGACGTCGCGGTTGACGACGATGCAGGTCTTGCCGACGGACTCGGCGAACTCCCGGGCGGTGGCGAGCGTGGCGTCGCTGGTCTTGTGTCCGCGCACCAGCTCGCACAGCTGCATCATCGGCACCGGCGAGAAGAAGTGCGTGCCGACGACCCGCTCGGGGCGCTCCGTGACCGCGGCGATCTTGGTGATCGGGATGGCGGAGGTGTTGGAGGCGAGGATCGCCTCGTCCTTCACCAGCTTGTCGAGCGCGCGGAAGATCTCGTGCTTGACGTCCAGCTTCTCGAAGACGGCCTCGACGACGACGTCCGCGTCGGCGGCGGCGTCGAGGTCGGTGGTCGGGGTGATGCGGGCGAGCGCGGCCTCGGCGTCCCCGGCGGCCAGCCTGCCCTTGGAGACGAACTTGTCGTACGACGCCTTGATCCCGTCGGTGCCGCGGGTGAGCGCCGCGTCGGTGACGTCGCGCAGGACGACGTCCCAGCCCGCCTGCGCGGAGACCTGGGCGATGCCGGACCCCATGAGGCCGGCTCCGATGACGGCGAGCTTCCGTGCCACTGTGCGACTCCCCTGGTACGCGCTGTCCTTGCTTCTCTCGGCCGGACATTAGCGTTCGCGAGGGGCTGTGTGACCGGTTAGTAACGCGCGTCACGTCTCACATGACGGACATCACACCGGGGAGGGTCACTCCGCGCCCCGGACGGCGTAGGTGAGCACCTTTTCGCTCAGCAGCCCCTCCATCTCGTCGAGCAGCACGAGCATCTCGCGGGAGACCTCCGTGGGGGTGCCGCCGGCCAGCATGCGCTGTCCGATGCCGGCCATCACCGTGCTGTGCAGCCAGCTGATCTGACCGGCCATCAGGGCGGGCACCGGGTCGTCCTCGGCGGCGCCGGTCTCCTCCCGCAGGGTCCGTTCGAGGTCGAGGAGCACCTCCTGGCCGATGGCCCACATGCGGGAGCGCAGGGCGGGTGAGTCGTGCACGACCCGCATGAACTTCGCGTACCCGGCCATCAGGCCGAGCCGGGGCGACACCGACTCGACCTCCTCGCGCAGCTCGCGCAGGACGGCCCCGGCGGCCGACTCGCCGTCCCGCCGGCCGCGCACCCAGCGCGAGAGGCGGTCGACGACGCCCTTGGACCGGTCGAGGAAGAGGTCCTCCTTGGCCGGGAAGTAGTTGTAGACGGTGTTGACGGAGACGTTCGCGGCCTCGGCGACCTCGGCGACGGTCACGGCGTCGAAGCCGCGCTCGATGAACAGACCCGTGGCGACATCGGAGATGTACTGCCTGGTCTGCCGCTTCTTCCGTTCCCTGAGTCCCTCGGCCATGTCCGCATCCTAGCTTCGCTGGGCGCGCTGAAAAGTTGGGGCAAGCGAAAACTTGGGGGCGTTGCAACTTTTCAGTGACTCTGCTTTTCTGGGGGCATGGCACTCATCAGTACGGCCGGACTGGCCCGTACCTTCCGGACCAAGCACGGCCCCGTCGAGGCCGTGCGCGGCATCGACCTGACCGTGCGCGAAGGGGAGATCCTCGGCTTCCTCGGCCCCAACGGCGCCGGCAAGACCACCACCCTTCGGATGCTGACGACGCTGCTCCCGCCGACCGGCGGCACGGCCACGGTCGCCGGGTGCGACCTGGCCACCGACCCCGCCGGGGTGCGCCGGGCCTGCGGGTACGTGGCGCAGTCCGGTGGCGTCGACCCGCAGATCACCGTGCGGGAGGAGCTGGTCACCCAGGGCCGCTTCTACCGCCTGCCGAAGGCGGTGGCCGCCGAGCGCGCCGAGGAACTCGCCCGCGACCTGGATCTGACCGGGCTGCTGGACCGCAGGTGCGGCGAGCTGTCCGGCGGGCGGCGCCGGCGGCTGGAGATCGCGATGGCGCTCACCCACCGCCCCAAGGTCCTCTTCCTGGACGAGCCGACCACCGGCCTGGACCCCGGCAGCCGCGCCGGCCTGTGGGAGCTGGTGCGCCGGCTGCGCGACGAGCACGGCACGACGGTGTTCCTGACCACCCACTACCTGGACGAGGCGGACGCGCTCGCGGACCGCCTGGTCATCGTCGACCGGGGTGTGGTGGTCGCCGAGGGCACCCCGGGCGCGCTCAGGCTGGAGCACGGCGGCTCGATCGACGCCACCCTCCAGGACACCTTCCTCGCCATCACCGGACGCGGCCCGGCTCCGGCCGACACCGCCCCCGTCGCCGTATAGGACCCCGCATGCTGCTGCACGACACCGCTCTCGTCTACGGCCGCTATCTGCGCCAGTCGCTGCGCTCGCGTTTCGCGCTGCTCTTCGGCGTGCTGATGCCGCTGCTGTACCTGCTCTTCTTCGGGCCGCTCCTCACCGGCCTGCCACTGGGCGGGCGGGGCAGTTCCTGGCAGGTGCTGGTGCCCGGACTGCTGCTGCAACTCGGCCTGTTCGGGGCCTCGTTCGCCGGATTCATGATCATCCTGGAGAAGGGCCAGGGGGTGGTCGAACGGATGCGCGTCACGCCTGTGAGCCGGCTGGCCCTGCTGCTGGGCCGGGTACTGCGGGAGGCGACGGTGTTCGTCTTCCAGGCGGTGCTGCTGGTCCTGGCCGCCGTGGCGATGGGCCTGCGGGCCCCGCTGCCCGGCGTGCTGATCGGGTTCGCGTTCGTCGCGCTGCTCACCGTCTCGCTGGCGTCGCTGTCGTACGCGCTGGCGATGAAGGTCGCCACCCCGCAGGGGTTCGGGCCGGTGATCAACGCGCTGACCATGCCCGCGATGCTGCTGAGCGGCCTGATGCTGCCGATGACGCTGGGCCCGCGCTGGCTGGACGTGCTGTCCCACTTCATGCCGCTGCGGTACCTGGTGGACGCCATGCGGGACGCCTACGTCGGCCGGTACGCCACCGCGCACATGCTGTACGGCGCCCTGGTCGCCGTCGGCCTGACCGTGCTGTCCGTGGCAGTGGGCACGCGCGTGTTCCGCACCGCCGGGGCGTAACTACGCTGGGCGCATGGTCAATCTGACGCGCATCTACACCCGGACCGGCGACCGGGGCACCACGGCCCTCGGCGACATGAGCCGGGTCCCCAAGACCGACCTCAGGATCGCCGCGTACGCCGACGCCAACGAGGCGAACGCGGTGATCGGCACGGCGATCGCGCTGGGCGGTCTGGAGGAGGAGGTCGTCGAGGTCCTCACCCGCGTGCAGAACGACCTGTTCGACGTGGGCGCGGACCTGTCGACGCCGGTGGTGGAGAACCCGCAGTACCCGCCCCTGCGGGTCGAGCAGTTCTACGTCGACCGGCTGGAGGCGGACTGCGACCGCTTCAACGAGGAGCTGGAGAAGCTGCGCTCCTTCATCCTGCCCGGCGGCACGCCCGGCGCGGCCCTGCTGCACCAGGCGTGCACGGTGGTCCGCCGCGCCGAGCGCTCGACGTGGGCCGCGCTGGAGGTCCACGGCGAGACCATGAACCCCCTGACCGCGACCTACCTCAACCGGCTGTCGGACCTGCTGTTCATCCTGGCCCGGACCGCCAACAAGGACACCGGGGACGTGCTGTGGGTGCCGGGCGGGGAGCGTTAGGACCTCGCGCGCGCCGCCCGGCACAGACCCCACAGGAGCTGCGCGCCGCCGACGCACATCAGCACGATCCCGGCCTTCGTCAGGGTGACGAAGGGGACCTCCACGCCGTCGGCGAACAGCCACAGGGGGAGCCCCACCAGAAAGGTGGTGCTCCCCTCCCACAGGTGCCGCTCCGTCCGGCGGCTCATCGGCCCGCCCCCTCCTTCTCCTTCTCGTACGTGCCCGGCTCCCCGCCGGCCGGGGCCTTCCGCGGCCAGATCGCGTACGACAGCGCGACCAGCCCGTGGATGCCGGCCGCCCGCCAGGCCAGGTACTGCCAGCTCTCCAGCGAGCCGGTGCGGCCGGGGTCGCCGACGTACCACATGGCGGCCTGCAGCAGCCCGGTCGCCACGGCCGCGGCGACCAGCGTGCCCAGCCACACCGCGCCCTCGTGGCGGGCGCGGGCCATGCCGTACCGCGGGGGCCCGGCCGGCTTCGGAGCACCGCCGAGGCGGTGGGCGGCGTGGCCGTCGAGCCACTTCACCGTGCGGTGGCCGTGGCCCACGGTGTAGCCGATGTACAGCGCCGCCAGGCCGTGCTTCCAGCTCGGGTCGGCGCCGTTCTTCAGGTCGAGCGTGGTGACGACCAGCAGGACGACCTCCAGGAGCGGCTCGCACAGCAGCAGGGCGAGGCCCGTGCGCGGCATCCTCAGCAGGTAGCGGAAGGTCACGCCGGCGGCCAGCAGCACCCAGAAGCCGATCTCGCAGGCGATGATCAGGGTGACGATCACGGTGGGCTCCTCTCGGTCACCCCTTCAGGCTCCCGTGGCGGGCGGCCGGATACGTCGTCGCGGGTGACGAACCCGCGGTACATCAAAGGATGCAGTGCGGGACCCTTCCCGGGGATCAGGCGGGCGGGGCCGCCCCCGTGTTGGATGGGTGCATGGCCGTACGACTCCCCCGTCCGCACCGCTTCGACGCCTGTGCCGCGCTCGGCGGGCTGCTCGGCGGACTGCTGCTGTGGGGCATCGGCCTGGGCACCCGGCCGGCCGACGAGCCGATCGTGCTCTTCGACGGCCGCTGGCCGCTCCTCGTGCCCCTCGCGGTGATGGCCGGGTGCGAACTGCTGCGCCGGGCCGCCCCGCGCACCGCCCTGCCGACGGCCACGGCCGCCCTGGTCCTGGACACGCTCACGCAGGGCAGCCTGGTCACCGTCCTGATGTTCACCGACGTGATGTACGCGGCCGTCCTGTACGGCACGCCCGCCGCGGCACGCCGCCTACCGTGGATCACCGGGCTGCTGTCGGTGGCGGCGACGGTGGTGCCGCTGGCCGTGTGGCGGGTGCCGGAGGCGCTGCTGATCGGGGTGGCGGTCGGGATCGTGGCCTTCGCGCCGGCGGCCACCGGCCTGATCGTCCGCAGCCACCGCGAGGCCGCCGAGTCCGCGCGGCTGCGCGCCGAGCAGACCGCGCTGCTGGCCGAGATGGACCGCGTCCAGGCGGTCACCGCGGAACGGGCCCGGATGGCGCGCGAGTTGCACGACATGGTCGCCAACCACCTGTCGGCCATCGCCATCCACTCCACCGCCGCGCTCTCCCTGGACGACCCGGCGACGACCCGCCGGGCCCTGGACGTCATCCGTGAGAACAGCGTCGAGGGGCTGGCGGAGATGCGGCGGCTCATCGGCATCCTGCGGGACGCCGACGGCGACACCGCACCGGCCGCCTCCCCCACCCTCGACGGCCTCGCCGCCCTCGTGGACGGGGCGCGCGCCAACGGGCTGGACGTCATCCTGGAGGCCGCGCACGGCACCGTCCCCGCGCCGGTGGAGCTGGCCGCGTACAGGATCGTGCAGGAATCGCTCACCAACGCGCTCAAGCACGCCGCGCGGGGCCCGGTCAAGGTGTCGCTCACCCGCGGCGACGGCCTGCTGAACGTGACCGTCACCAGCCCGTACGGCGACCGGGACGCCCCCCGCGCCCCCGGCTCCGGCGCCGGGCTGGTCGGGATGCGGGAGCGGGTCGCGCTGCTGCACGGCACGTTCGCGGCCGGGCCCGAGCCGGCGCCGGAGGGCAGGATCTGGGCCGTACGCGCCGCCCTGCCCCTGACGGAAGGAGACCTCGCATGATCCGCGTCCTCGTCGCCGAGGACCAGTCCGCCGTGCGCGCCGGGCTGGTGCTCATCCTGGGCAGCGCGCCCGACATCGAGGTGGTGGGCGAGGCGGCGGACGGCGAGCGGGCGGTGGCGCTCGCCCGCGAGCTGCGGCCCGACCTGGTCCTGATGGACGTGCAGATGCCGCGGCTGGACGGGGTGTCGGCGACCCGGCAGGTGGTCGCCGAGCACCTCGCCGACGTGCTCGTGCTGACCACCTTCGACCTCGACGAGTACGTCTTCGGCGCGCTGCGCGCGGGCGCCGCCGGGTTCCTGCTGAAGAACACCGAGGCGAGGGAGCTGATCGAGGCCGTGCGGACGGTGGCGCGCGGGGAGGGGATCGTCGCCCCGGCCGTCACCCGGCGCCTGATCGCCGAGTTCGCGGCGGGCTCCGCCGCCCGGCGCACGACCGCCGACCCGGCCGTGCTGGAGTCCCTCACCCGGCGCGAGCGCGAGGTGCTGTCGTGCCTGGGCGAGGGGCTGTCCAACGCCGCGATCGCCGAGCGGCTGGACATGGCCGAGGCGACGGTGAAGACGCACGTCAGCCGCCTGCTGGGGAAGCTGGAGCTGCGCAGCCGGGTGCAAGCGGCCGTCCTCGCGCAGGAGTTGGGGGTCTAGTACCCGCCCGGAACAAAGGTCCAGACCTATTGACCGGTGGTCCAGACCTTTCTATTCTCGCGGCACTGCGGGCACCGACTCGGTCATGCCCACGCCATCCCCACACTCCAAGGAGGCGCACGATGCGCTTCAGGCACAGAGCGGCGGCAGGACTCGCCACCCTGGCACTCCCCCTGGCCGGCCTGGTCGGCCTCGCCTCTCCCGCCCAGGCGGCGACCAGCGCCACGGCGACCTACACCAAGGCCTCGGACTGGGGCTCCGGCTTCGAGGGCCGCTGGACGGTGAAGAACACCGGCACCACCACCATCAACGCCTGGACGGTGGAGTGGGACTTCCCCTCCGGCACCAAGGTCACCACCGCCTGGGACGCCACCGTCACCAACTCCGGCAACCACTGGATTGCCAAGAACCTCGGCTGGAACGGCACCCTCGCCCCCGGCGCGTCCGTCACCTTCGGCTTCAACGGCTCCGGCACCGGCTCCCCCACCGGCTGCAAGCTCAACGGCGGAAGCTGCGACGGCACCTCCGTCCCCGGGGACGCGGCCCCCTCCGCGCCCGGCACCCCCACCGCCTCCTCCGTCACCGACACCTCGGTGAAGCTGTCCTGGCCGGCGGCGACCGACGACAAGGGCGTCAAGAACTACGACGTCCTGCGCGACGGCGCCAAGGTCGCCACCGTCACCGGCACCTCCTACACGGACACCGGCCTGAGCGCCGGCACCGACTACTCCTACGCCGTCCAGGCCCGCGACACCGCCGACCAGACCGGCCCGGTCAGCGGCTCGGTCAAGGTCCGCACCACCGGCGGCGGCACCGGCCCCGAGCCGCAGCCCGGCGAGAAGGTCAAGCTCGGCTACTTCACCGAGTGGGGCGTCTACGGCCGCAACTACCACGTCAAGAACCTGGTGACCTCCGGCACGGCACCGAAGATCACCCACATCAACTACGCGTTCGGCAACGTCAAGAACGGCAAGTGCACCGTCGACGACACCTTCGCCGCGTACGAGAAGTCCTACACCGCCGACCAGTCCGTCAGCGGCACCGCCGACACCTGGGACCAGCCGCTGCGCGGCAACTTCAACCAGCTCCGCCAGCTCAAGGCGAAGTACCCGCACATCAAGGTGCTGTACTCCTTCGGCGGCTGGACCTACTCCGGCGGCTTCGGCCAGGCCGCAGCCAACCCCGCCGCCTTCGCCGCCTCCTGCAAGCAGGTCGTCGAGGACCCGCGCTGGGCCGACGTCTTCGACGGCATCGACATCGACTGGGAGTACCCCAACGCCTGCGGCCTGACCTGCGACACCTCGGGCCCCGCGGCCTTCACCAACCTGTCGAAGGCGCTGCGCGCCGAGTTCGGCGAGGACTACCTGGTCACCGCCGCCATCACCGCGGACGCCTCCAGCGGCGGCAAGATCGACGCGGCCGACTACGGCGGCGCCGCGCAGTACCTCGACTGGTACAACGTGATGACGTACGACTACTTCGGCGCCTGGGACAAGACCGGCCCGACCGCCCCGCACTCGCCGCTGACCTCGTACGACGGCATCCCGAACCCCGCGTTCAACTCGGCCGCCGCCATCGCCAAGCTCAAGGCCAAGGGCGTCCCGGCGAGCAAGCTGCTGCTCGGCATCGGCTTCTACGGCCGCGGCTGGACCGGCGTGACCCAGTCCGCGCCCGGCGGCACCGCCACCGGCCCGGCCGCGGGCACCTACGAGGCGGGCATCGAGGACTACAAGGTCCTCAAGACGTCCTGCCCGGCCACCGGCACCGTCGCCGGCACCGCGTACGCACACTGCGGCACCAACTGGTGGTCGTACGACACCCCCGCCACCATCGGCTCCAAGATGGCCTGGGCCAAGAACCAGGGCCTGGGCGGCGCCTTCTTCTGGGAGTTCAGCGGTGACACCGCCAACGGCGAACTGGCGGGCGCCATCGACAGCGGACTGAAGTAAGACCCCCGAGGGACACGGACACGGTCCCCGGACGGCGGGGGGGGGGGCCCCCCGCCCCCGGCGGGGGGGGGGGGGCCCGCGCGCCCCCCCGCCACCCGGGGGCGGGGGGGGGCGCCCCCCCCCCCCGCCCCCCCCCCCCGCCGGC